>JBKJSI010000139.1:0-8556 GCA_046595915.1 Pirellulaceae bacterium | reverse complement strand
AAAACCCGAAATCGCGGAGCAGTAGGCCGCTTTTCATGGCCCCGCCCTGTCGGTCGTGCCGCGATGGCAGCCGCTTCCTGGCGTCACGAATGACATTTCCGCAATCTCTGCTCCTGGGCCCCGCGAACGTGAATAATTAAGGCAGGATCGCACAGCGAACCTCATTTCACGTCGCCCAATGGCGACAGCAAGGGGGAGCATTCTCATGCTTCGTTCGAAGTTCTTGATCGCGACGGCGTTATCGATCGCGATGTCAGCAGGCGTCACACTCGCACAACATCACGGCGGTGGGGGACATGGCGGAGGTGGTCACGGTGGCGGCGGCCATATGGGCGGCGGCGGTGGCCACATGGGTGGAGGGGGCATGCATCATGGCGGCGGAATGTCCATGGGCGGCATGCACCATAGCGGCGGCATGTCGATGGGCGGCATGCACCATAGCGGCGGCATGTCGATGGGCGGCGCGCACCATGGCGGTTCCTTCTCGGGCGGCTCGTTCTCCGGAGGACACCACTTAGGAACCGGCTCAATCGGCGGCACGCACCACATCGGCGGCGCTGGCGGCATCGGTGGCTCAAGCAATCTACATCATCATAACGGCAACATCGGCAACGTCGGTGGTCTGCATCACGGCGGAAACATCGGCAATGTCGGCGGCCTCCACCACAACGGAAATGTTGGCGGAATCGGTGGCTTGCACCATAACGGCAACATCGGCGGCCTCCACAACCACAATGGAAACATTGGCGGCGTCGGCGGCATTCACCATGGCGGCGTTGGGAATTCGGCAAGCCTCCATCATCGATACCACGGCGGCTACTACAGCGGCATCGGGCTCGGTGGTGGGCTCTACGGCGGCGGCCTGTATCGCGGCGGACTCTATGGCGGACTCGGCTATGGCATTGGCTACGGCTCTCGCTACTACCGCCCCTATTACTACTCGCCCTATTCCTTCTACGGTAACTCGTACTATGGGAATAGCTTTTATCGTTTCGGAATGGGGCTCCCCTATTCCTATGGCTACAACAACTCTTACTACCCTTCGTACTACTCGTACGTGAATGGCTCGCCTTACTACTGCGCGTATGGCTCGACCTACTCCAACTGGGGTTTGAACTCGCTGCCTTACTACACAACACTACCGGCGACCACCAGCGCCGTCGTGATAAACGCGGCCGCTACAACGACGGCCGCCGATCCCAATGCGGTTGTGCCTGCTTCCGCGACGGTTCCGGCAGCACCGGCTCCTGGCGAACCTGCGGCTCCTCCCGCCCCAGGCGACGATGGCAAAGACGCGGCGCCTCTAACTAAAGAGGCGGCGAAAGAGATGTATGACGCGGCTCAGGTCGCCTTCAAGCAAGGCCGCTATTTCCAGGCGATTCAGAAGTCGGGCAAAGCGATTGAGTCGGATCTGGAAAACGTCGCGATGCATGATTTTCTTCAGCAATCGATGTTCGCTCTTGGTGACTATCGCAGCGCCGCCATCGAAGCCCATGCCGTGCTTCATCTCGGCAAGCCAACCGATTGGCAAACGGTCGCGAAACTCTACGCCGATCCAGCCGAGTACACGGACCATTTGCGAACACTCGAGAACGATGTCAAAGAAAACCCAACCGACGCCGCAACCCAGTTTTTGCTGGGTTACCACTACAACGTGCTCGGCCACAAGCCACACGCAATCAAGCATCTAAAGAAGGCGTTTGAACTTGCTCCGAAAGATGAGCAAGCAAGCAAACTTCTGACGGACCTCGGCGAACCACCGGCTGCCCCAGCCAATCCGCCAGCCGCAACACCTCCAACCGCGCCTGCTCCCCCGGCGACTCCGCCGACGAGCATCTAGTTCTCCGCCCACAAAGTTTGATCCGGGTGGCGGGGGCGCACCGCGTTAGCGGAAGCCCCCGAATGTCGGCCAAAATTTTGTGGAACACGCGCCAGTCTCTAGCGGAACATTATCTACAGAATCCGCCATTCGCCCTCGAAGCATCTGCTCCGAGGGCGATTTTTGTTTCTTGTTAGCTGTGAGGCTCTGGCGCCGGGACGGCGGGACGCTCTGTTTCAACTCGCTTCAACCAAGCATCAAACACAAACGTCCCAAACGGCAACAGCGCCGCCATCGCCGCAAGAAACCAAAATCTCGGCGACCACCAAGGCCGTCGAATCGTCACCTCGATCACGGACAATACGAACAAAATAAATAGCCCGCCATGCAGCGCGCCAACAATCTGCACCGCCTGTGGTAATCCGGCGACGTATTTTAGCGGCATCGCGATCAGGAGCAAAATCAAGTAGGACGCCCCTTCGGCGAGGCCTATCATTCGTAGTCGATCAATCGGCGTCTTCATCCTCGCTCCCCAGGCGCATTTCCCATCGGGCGATCCTCTCTAGTAGTTGGTGAATTCTGTGCGGGCAGCAATTTGGTTCGCACCAGCCAAATACAATAACCAATCAGTCCCATATTGATCACGGTAAAAGCGACAAACACCCAAAATCCATCCACCTTGGCTGCGGAACCCGTGGTCGTTGCGACCAGTGTGAGCTCGACTTGCGACAGCCGAATCACTTCGCGCAGCGAGGCGGTTGCGAGCAGAGTCAACACATTGCCGCCGGTAATGATCGCCAAATAGACCAGGCGAAAATCCTCTTCCTTCCGCTGCACCCACCAGACCGCGGCCTGGGCCACGATACCAATGCCAAGCAGTCCAATCCAAATCCGCCCCGGAGCCCCCAGCACCGCGCCGCGCGATACCGCGCCCATCGCGATCAAATAAAGCATGGAGAAGAAAACTGCCGCGAAGAGTCCGCCGACAGCAATGTAAGCCAACCGCTTTGGCTCCAGCGCCAAAGCGTCATCTTCGGCCTCACTTACTGGCTTACGATAAGCAAGTTGCCACGCCGCCAACACGCACATCGTCGGAAACGCCCCGCAGACCCAGGTCGATAGCCGCGTCGCAACGGCAAAATACGATTCGATGGCGCGCCCGCTTGCGTAGGCGGAAGTCCAAGAACCTGGCGCAATGCTCAGCAAGTGATTCGCGGTCCAGCAAAATGCGACAAACAAAAAACATCCGCACGCCGAAACCACGAGCGCCGTCCGCGAGGCAAAGGGCCACTTCGACGCCCTCTTACTCTTGATCAAATAGAGCAAATAAAACGCGAGAATGAGGACCGGGATCACCACCATCCAGCGCCAACCCAAAAGCAGATTCGCCGTATAGAAATGGCGCGGATAGAGAATCTGCACAAACAGCAGCGGCGCAATGGCAGCCGTAATGGCGCCGCTCAGCACAAACGGAGACCAATCGCGCAAAATCGCAACCAGCGGCTGCGACGCTCGCGGCGTCTCTCCATCTCCCGGAAAGATCACGGCAAATGCCATCACCGCGCTCCCCGCCAGCACATACGTCATCAAGAACACATGCAGCACCAGCGTCAGCAGGTAGAGCGCCACGTAGAATTGCGCTGGCCCACTCAGCCCAAACGGGAAGGTCGTCTCCATTACGGGACGCCTCCCTTCGTTTCCCCGCCGACCGACTTCCGCGCGTCTTCGGCGCGCTGGTCGCCTGCTTCGAATAACCAGCGATCGATGTCTTGCAGCGCCTCCGCATCGAGCTCGTTGGGCCACGTCGCGGGACGCTCCGCGTGAACCCACCGGATGTACTGCACCAGCGACTCCAACTCCTTGGCAGTGCCGACAAACGGCGGCATAAACGCTTTGGTCTTCTGGAGCTTGGCGATATTGAGCCGCAACTGTTCGATATCCCAGGTCGCCGTCAAATCGGTAATCGCATTTGCGCCTTGCATCGTGTGGCACGCCGCGCAATTGCGGCGATAGACCTTCGCCCCCAGCGTCACGGCGCCCTGTGGCGCTTTCGGCTCATGCCTCACCGGGTATTGATCATTGGATACCACGCCGACGCGCCGCAAATGCGCCACTTCCGTTGGCCGAATCGAGTTGGAATAGAGGTGATAGCGAATCGAAAAGGGCTTCCGCGCGCCTTCGCGCACAAACTCACCACCTGAAGCGGCGCCAAAAGCTAAAAAAAGCAGCAGCGTCGCCGTCGCTCCATTGATGTAAAGCTTCTGCATCCACAGCGCGATGATCGCATAAGCGCCAATCGCCACGGATGCTCCCACCGAGATCATAAAAAAGAGCATCATCGCCGGACTGCCCCCCAGCACCCAGCCACGACTATCCCCCGGCATCGAATACAAAAACCAGACACCCAAGAAAGGCATCAGCACCATCGGCATCATGAAGTGCGCCGCCCGACTGATCATCGATTGCCGCTCTTCACGCGACAACCCCGGAATGACATTGATGACCACACATGCGGCGAGCGACGACAGCGTCAAACAGACAATCGTGCGAAAGAAGAGACTCGGCCAAAAACTCGGATTGAAAAACCCATCAAACGTCCGCTTCGTCTCGATCCATCTCCCCGGCGTCAGCTGCCACGAGAGAATGCCATTGATCCTAAACAAACTCCCCCACGCCGCGAACGCATAAAGCGCCAGCAAAATCAACGACGTCCGATCATCGAGCCGCTTGTGATACCGGTAAAAACAATACCCTGAGACGATCTCCAAACAAAAGAAAGTCCATTCTATCGCCCAGAGCCAGTGGAACTCATGCACCATTTCGCCGATCGTCGTCGGGCTCACCTGGATCGAAGTAAACCAAATCCCGACCCCCGTCAGCGCACCAACGACAAAACTCACCAGCACGAGAACTTTAAAATATCCATCCACAAACCGCCGCGCACTGGGCTCCTTACCCGTCATCGCGAGCCACTGGAAATAGCAGAGCAAAAACCCGCCGCCGACCGCGAACTGCGCTAAAAAAACATGAAAAATCGCCGCGCCCGCAATGACCAGGCCCGGCATCAGCGGCTCATAATTATTGACCGGATAGACGTAGTCCATGACAGCATCGAACGACAAGAGGGGCGCGATAGAAGCAGTAGTATCGCCCCATCATGGAAGGAGATCCTCCCCCACGCAAGCAGCCGAACATGTCTCGCCAACGCGCAAAAATGACGGTTTATCCTGTCCACACGAACGCCCATTCTATAGCAAGCAGATAAATTCAGCTATTTATGACAAATGATTGCACAAATGACGCCACTCACCGCATACGATTTTGGTAGCAAACGAAGCGACGAAAGGCCGCCGAAGGTTCGTTGTGCGCTAGCCGCATATGCATGCGAACCCTCGAAACATTCATCTTAATGTCATTCGAACTTGGCAATCTAAGACCTCACTTGGCAACCTAACCCCTAGATAGTGGCCATCTAGGCCTTCTAGGCAGCCTAAAGAAAACAAGCTCTTTTCTCAATCTGCCAGCCGACGCGTCAAACCTAACTTTTCTTTTGTGGCCGCGGCTGGCTCTCTTCCGTCCGTTTGATGTATTCCGCCAGCGGCATCATTCCCATTTCCTTGCGGCGAACATCGACATTCGCTTCATCTTCAATCGGAGAAGGCTTGAGCTTGCCATCCACGATGCTGAGCTGCGAGCCGTATCGCTGCGGCTTCCCCTCATGCACGAGCACGCGATCGGTCAGCATCGCTATATGCTGCTTGTTCACTTCCCCCTCGGCCATCGCCTTCATCTTTTCCAGGCACAACTTTTGAAACGCGGTGTCTTCGTCCGAATGCTGAGCAAAGAGAAACGCTGCCTGCGACGCGACTCGCCCAACCAACGACTTGCCCGGCCACCCATACTTCTCCATCGCCTGCTTGAGAAAATCGCGATTGTATTTGTCCGTCTCACGAAACCGCTTTTCGATGTCGTGGAATTTGGTTTTGAGTTCCTCCGAAAGTCCCTCAATCTTCACCTGCCCGCCATCGCCATGATCGGCCATAAATTGCATGAATTCCTGACGAACCGATTGATCATCGCGCATGTGCTCCAGAAGTTCCTGCGCGAGTTCCGGCTCAGCGATCTTTTCCTCCGGGCGTTTTTCTGGCGTGACCGTGACCTTACTCTCCGCCGCCTCGCGAACAACCACCAGTTCCAACGGCTTGTCACCCACCTCGCGAATCGCCGCCAGCAAATCCTGAGCACTCGCCAGCTTCTTGCCGCCCGCGGACTTTAGTACATCCCCCGCCCGAAGCGTCGATTTCGAAGCCGGACTCTCCGGAACGATCTCCAGAATACGCACGGTTCCCTCCTCCGCCGGATTCGGCTCGACCAACACGCCCAACCAAAACGTCGGCGGCTCCTGTGCTGACGCGCCACCTGCGCTTAGCACGCCAAAGAGACACAAAATCAGGGTCGCCAGGGTCGATCGAGGGACTCGCATCGAAAAATCCTTGAACAGGTCTGAAATGAAGAATCCACCAGCCAGCACAAAGTTGCCGCAAGAGGGGCGATCTTGCGAGGTTTTAGCCCTATTTTCCTCTTCCTTTTGCCAATTCTCGCCCGTTTTGCGACCCGAATTGCTCGAATCTCAAGGGAACCGATGGTAAATTGCGATGGATAGGCAAGATGCTTCGACGACAATGCTTCGATGAGAGGTGACCTGATGATGCTCCGAATCGCTGCTCTGCTTTGTGCCGTACTTTGGCTCAGCTCCACCGCGTACGCTCAAGACTCGCGCAACAAAATGATGGTCGAGCAGCAATTGCGGATGCAACAGCTACAGCAAAACGGCCAACTCACCGACGCCCAAAAGCAGGCGATCCAACTTCGAATGCTCCAAAACCTGCGCGGCCAAAAGCAAGGCCCCAAGACAGGCGTCTACCCCGGCACACCAATGCAGGGAAACGGAATGATGCCGATGCAAGGCAACATGAATGGCATGAATGGCGGAGCAGGAACCGGAGTCGCCCCGCAAACTCAAGCTGATAAGAGCCGCGCCGAATTGAAGAAAAAGGCGGACGCCAAAAAGGCCAGAGGCGAGAAGAAGGAAAAGAAAGAGAAGCCAGAAGGCGACAAGAAGAAAGCCGCGAACTAAGCCGGCGCCCGCTTCTCTTCCGCGGCGCTCGCCCGCAAATAAAGCGGCGACAGCTTCCACACCTCATCTCGTCGACCGCCGACGAAATCTCGATGCGATATGCGCGCCACCGTCTCCGCGCTCGGCTCCCACAATCGCTCTTCAACAACCCGCAGGTTGCTTGGCAAGGCGTCTCGATGTTTAGTCAACCCGACGCCGCTGACCGCCAAGTCTTTGCTGCCAGCAATTTGTGCAAGCCATGTCTCCGCAGACAAAACACTTGGCTCCGAGAGCGCCGTCGCGACGCCGCCAGCGATTTGAAACGATTGTTGAAATAAATCATTCCGCTGCGCATCGAGCACAACGTGAAGCTCACCTTCGATTTCTATTGCCTGAGCTGCAATGACTTCCAACGTCGTCAGCCCCACCACTTGCGTTCCTGCTGCGTAGCAAAAAACCTTGGCAAAAGTGACACCGACCCGCACACCGGTAAATGAGCCGGGACCGATGGTCACCCCGACTGCGTCAAGCTCCGCCGGCTTCCATCCCTGCTCCGCGAGCAGTTCCTTCACCGCCGGCGCAAGTGACTGAGCCGAACGCGTTTCGCGCGAGAGCATTCGCGAGGCAATGACTACGCCATCTTTGGTGAGAGCGACGCTCCCATTTCGCAGCGAGGTTTCAATAGCGAGGATTCGAGTCACTTCTGCGCCGCCGCTTTAGCTAGTTTTTTCAAATCGAGGCTCCGCCAACAGTACCAACTCGCAACACTCGCATAAGGCCGCCATGGCGCCGCGATCGCATGGGCTTCCTCGTCGCTGGGCATTTCGCCGAACTCATAAAGATCGCGAATCGCCATTTTCACGCCCAAATCGCCCACGGGAAAAACATTAGGCCGTCCCAGTGAAAACATCAAAAACATATGAGCTGTCCAGCGGCCAATGCCTTTGATTTGGATCAGCTCTTCGATGACCTCTTCGTCGCTTTTACGATTGATTTTCTTGAGATCGACTCGCTCTTCCAATACGGACTGACAAAGGTCGGCGAGATAGCCCAGCTTCTGCGGCGAGACGCCGCAGCTTCGAAGTGTTGCGGGCGATAACTTCGCCAATGCCTGGGGCGTGCGAGCCTCCAGCGCCGCATCGACGCGATTGCGAATCGTTTCCGCTGACTTGGTCGAAAGCTGCTGTGACAGGATGGAGCAGACGAGCATCCAAAAGCGATCGCGTCGTGGTTTGAGCGTGCAGGGACCAGCGGCGTCGATCACGCGCCGCAAGATGCGGTCCTTTTTCCGCAGATGTGCAATCGCCTCATCGTGACGCGTCGGCATCGCCTATCCCTTCGCCATTTTGCGAAGCACCTCAATGCCTCGTTCGATTTGCCGATCATCGGCCGCATAAGAAATACGGAAGTGCGAATCGCGGCGACTGAAGATTTTGCCGGGAATCATTAGCAAATTGTGATCGATCGCCTTTTCAACAAATTCGGCGCCGCTGGCGATTGGCGCTTTGGGAAAGGCATAGAAAGCGCCGGTCGGTTTGGGAAGCTCGTAAAGATCGGAAAGGCCCTCGACGATGCGGTCGCGCTTCTTGCGATAGGCGTCGATGTAGGAAGTCATGTCGGT
>JBKJSI010000760.1:0-3474 GCA_046595915.1 Pirellulaceae bacterium | reverse complement strand
GAAGGATCAGGGCGAGAAGCTTTCTGATTCCGACAAAGAGCCTCTTACCAAGCAAATCGTTGACGGCCGACTTGATGGCGGAGACTTCGCCAGTCGAGACGGTTTGGCGGACCTTTTCAATCTGCTTGGTAAGAGGCTCTTTGTCGGAATCAGAAAGCTTCTCGCCCTGATCCTTCATCGTCTTCTCAAGCTGATAGCAAAGGTGTTCCGCCTCGTTCTTGGCCGTGGCGAGTTCAAATTTCTTGCGATCTTCCTCAGCATGCGCCTCGGCGTCTCGCTGCATCTTCTTGATTTCGTCTTCAGGCAAGCCGGCGGAGGCTTCGATGCGAACCGAAGCTTCTTTGCCGCTGGTTTTGTCCTTGGCGGAGACCTTTAAGATGCCGTTTTGGTCGATGTCGAATTTCACTTCGATTTGCGGCATGCCGCGCGGTTGCGGCGGAATACCTTCGAGGTTGAATTCACCGAGCAGGCGATTATCGCGAGCCATTTTACGCTCGCCTTGATAGACCTTCACGGTGACGCCCGTCTGACCATCGGCGGCCGTGCTGAAGGTTTTGCTTCGCTCGGCGGGAATGGTCGTGTTGCGTTCCACAATCGGAGTGAGGATCTCGCCTTCGGTTTCGATGCCGAGCGTGAGCGGGCAAACGTCCAGAAGGAGAACGTCTTTGCGATCGCCGGTAAGGACACTACCCTGAATCGCGGCGCCCATGGCGACGACTTCATCAGGGTTCACGCCCTTATGAGGCTCTTTTTTGAAGATGTCTTTGACGAGCTGGACGACCTTCGGCACGCGAGTCGAACCACCCACGAGCACGACTTCGTCGATATCGGCAGGGCTCAGCTTCGCATCCTTCATCGCCTGCAGCACGGGCTTGCGAACACGCTCCAAAAGCGGATCGATCAGCTCTTCAAACTTCGCACGAGTGATCGAAACATTTAAGTGCTTCGGTCCCGAGGCATCCATCGTGATAAAGGGAAGCGTGATATCGGTTTCGGCTTTGGAGCTGAGCTCCTTCTTCGCCTTTTCGCAAGCTTCCTGCAGGCGCTGAAGCGCCATCGGATCTTTGCGAAGGTTGATACCGTTGTCGGACTCAAACTTTTGAGCAACAAAGTGGATCAGCGCTTCATCAAAGTCGTCGCCGCCCAAGTGCGTATCACCATTGGTCGAGATGACTTGGAAAACGCGGCTCTCCTCTTCGCCGGCGGCTGCGCCTGCGACTTCGAGAACCGAAACGTCGAACGTACCGCCGCCGAGATCGAAGACGACGATCTTCTCGTCCTTCTTCTTATCGAGGCCATACGCGAGCGCGGCCGCAGTCGGCTCATTGATGATGCGCATCACTTCGAGGCCAGCAATCTGGCCAGCGTCTTTGGTCGCCTGTCGTTGGGCATCGTTGAAATACGCGGGGACGGTGATGACCGCCTTGTTGACCTTGTGACCGAGGAATGACTCAGCCGATTCCTTGAGCTTGCGCAGGACGCGGGCGGAGATTTCCTGAGGCGTGTAATCTTTGTCGCCGATGCCGATCTTCACATAGTCGCTACGGCCGCCGACGACCTTGTAGGGAACCATCTTCTCTTCGGTCTCGACTTCTTCGTGCCGGCGACCCATGAATCGCTTGGCCGAGTAGACCGTGCGAGTCGGATTGGTCACTGCTTGTCGCTTGGCAGGCTCGCCGACGAGAACGTCGCCCTTGTTGGTGAAAGCCACCACGCTCGGAGTCAGGTTGCTACCTTCCGAGTTCGGAATGACTTTGCACTCGTTGCCTTCCATGATCGCGACAACCGAGTTGGTCGTGCCGAGATCGATACCGATGATCTTTTCGCCAGATGCCATAGTGTTTTCGCTCCTCTGTATTCCGTGTTGCCGATGTTGGGCGTTTTGGTTTTTTGCTGCGTATGAACTTTGCGGGGTATAAGGCGTCGCTTGCCGTCTTAGGTCTTGATGCGACGTTGTGCGACTAAAAGCAAAGTCCGTGCCATGTTTTTTTTGGCGAAATGTTCGGCGCGTAAGTCTTTATCTGTATGTGACTTAGCGGCAATAGGCAGTGCAAGGCACCTAAGCCGAAACCACTGCCGCTTACCCAGCCTGCCACTTTGGCAGCGCGCAATGTGCGAACCCAATCGCCTCTAGCCAGTCTTCCATCACAACCCTCCCATCCCAAGCCGAAGCGTAAGCGAGGATCCTTAGCACCCCCGCCTTACTGACGCCGAGCCGCGTTATCCCTACGATAGCCAACCATTCATTTGTCAGGATGGTGCGAGGAAAACGAATGGCCAAGGCAAAGCCCGCAGCAACGAAAAACAGTAAGAGCGCTACGACCGAGCTCCATGAAAAACTCTTGCAGATCGATCGCGAAATCGCCCAAGCCCTCGACAAGCGGGCGAACCTCCTCCTGCAATCAGCGGAAGTCATTCGGCAAGATCCAAAGCTGCTTATCGAGATCGACGCCGAGCCCCGCACCCGCGCCGAAGAGCTGATCGGCGAAGTCAACTCTCTCTCCGGCGCACAGCTCACGAGCGTCATGAAAGAGGTGCTCGGCATTGCGCGAGCACTGGTGCGGCCCGTTCGCGTTGCTTACTTGGGACCGATGTATAGCTACAGCCATCTAGCGGCGATTGCCCGATTTGGCTCGGCGACTGACCTCATGGCTGTCTCCAGCATCTCCGCCGTCTTCGAAGAACTCGGCCGCGGCCAAGCCCAATACGGCGTTGTTCCCCTCGAAAACTCGACCGACGGGCGCATCACCGACACGCTCAGCATGTTCGCCAAACGGCCCGCCCGCATCTGCGGCGAAATTCAGCTCGCAATCCATCATCATCTGCTCGGCAAAGGCTCGCGCGGCGATGTGCTGGAAGTTTACAGCAAGCCCCAAGCACTCTCCCAATGCCGTGAATGGCTCGCCCGGCATTTGCCAACCGCACGAGTCCACGAAACCGCCTCGACCACCGTCGCCGCCCAACTCGCCGCAACCAAGCCCGGCGCAGCCGCAATCGCCAGCATCGAAGCCGCCCAGAACTATGGCCTCGAAGTGCTCGCCTCGAACATTGAGGACAATCCCAACAACGTCACCCGCTTTGCCGTGCTTGGCGAAGAACGCCGCAAACGCACCGGGCGCGACAAAACAGCACTCATGTATGAGCTTCCGCATCGCTCTGGCTCGCTCGCCGATTCTTTGACGATTTTCAAAAAAAGTGGATTGAACCTAACCTGGATCGAGTCTTTCCCGATGCCTGGCACGAAGCAGGAATACCTCTTCTTCGTCGAGTTCGAAGGCCACGAATCGGAAGCCGACGCCCAAGCCGCCATCGCCAAACTTCGCAAAAGTGCGGTACGGCTCGAAGTGCTCGGCTCGTATGCCAAAAGCGAGCCGATTGGCTAGTGCCCCGTCACGTCTTGATTGTGGGGTAAAGTTTCTTAAGTTTTGTGCGAGCGTCTTGGATTTTGAAGTGCCAATCGACTCCACGTTGCTT
>JBKJSI010000021.1:0-5643 GCA_046595915.1 Pirellulaceae bacterium | reverse complement strand
GCTTGGCGGACGGCATCGATGAAGACTTGCGCTATCACGCCGATCTTGATGTCGGTAGCCAACAAGATAGTTATGGGCTGGTCCGCATCGCCATTTGGGCGATTCCCATGCTCGGCTTTTTGGGCACCGTGGTTGGTATCACGATGGCGCTAGGTGATTTCGGAACTTCACTTGGTTCAGGCAAGGCCAGCGGCGATCTCAATACCTCGATGACTGGCCTTCTCGCTGGTCTATATGTGGCGTTCGATACCACGGCGCTCGCTCTCGCGCTCGCGATGTTCATGATGTTTTGCCAATTCATTTTGGAGAGAATGGAATCGCAGCTCCTTTCCAGTGTCGACGATCGCGCCGCCATGGAGCTGGCTGGTCGATTTGAGCAGCTCGGCGCCGCGCGTGATCCGGTGGTGGCTTCCGTGACTCGGATGAGTGCGGCGTTGGTGCAATCGATCGAATCGCTTGGGCAACAGCAAGCAGAGGTTTGGCGAGCTACCGTCGAACAAACGGGCAGAATCTTTGCCGAATCGCTCTGCCAAACGCTCGATCGATCACTGGCGGGCTTCGCGGATTCGCTTGGTCAGCAAGAGCATGGAGCTCTCGATCACTTGCAATCGAAGCTAGGCTACTGGCAAACGGCGCTCGACAACAATGCAGCGCTTTTGGCTGCTCAGCAGCAGGAGATTTTGCGACAGTCCGAATTGCTCGCCCAGGTCGCCAGCGCTACCGGCGATGTCGCAAAACTCGAAACCGTTCTCAATCGAAACTTGGAAACGCTGGCCGGCTCCAAGAATTTCGAAGATACCGTGATGAGCCTTTCGGCCGCGATCCAGCTATTGAGCACCAGGCTAAAGCAAACTGGTCCCACCACAATTGAACTCTCCACTGCCAGAAAGCAACGAGAAAAGGCCGCATGAGACGCTCCGGGCGACGCGCAAATACGCCGCTGGGAATCTCCTTGTTTCCTTTCCTTGCGGTTCTGCTCTGTACGATGGGTTCGCTCATCGTACTGCTGATCTGCCTCGTTGAGCGAGCAGGTGTATCGACGCCTGCGCCGATAGAGGCGGCGGTGGAGGCCGCCGTGGCTTCTCCTGAGGAATTGCAAGCACTGGAAAACGCGGCCGATGACGCCGCCTTCGTCTCTGAGCAGCTAAAGAGCAAAAAAGAGGAATATGCCAAGGCCTTAGCCGCAATGCGCGATGAAATGGGGATTGCCGAACGCCTACTTCGCGAGCAAGAAGACAAAACAAAGCTGCTACAATCGCAATTGGTTGCAATCAGCGAGGGAAACGCCAACAGTGATGCCTTGGAAGTAGCCAAGGAACAAGCAGAGAAGCTTCGAAAACAAATTGCGGAATTGGAAAAGTCGCGGCTTGAGCAGGAAGAATCGCAAAGGAACAAGCCGAAACGAATGTCGATCATTCCCTACCAAGGTAAGAACGGGACGACTCAGCGCCCGATTTATGTGGAATGCATGCATGATCGAGTCGTGATTCAACCCGAGGGGATTGAGTTCTTAGCGGTTGACTTTTTGGCCGCGAAAAGCGCGGGCAATCCACTCGATGCCTCCCTTCGCGCCGTTCGCGAACACTATGCCAAAAAGAGCAAAGAGACAGGCGATCAAGCGCCATACCCGCTGTTTATCGTGAGACCCGGCGGCGATATCGCCTTTCTTCAAGCTCGGATGGCGATCGTATCTTGGGAAGATGAATTTGGCTATGAGCTCATTGATGACACCGTTGAATTGGCCTACTCCCCGCCTGAACCGCAGTTAGCCGAAATCTTGCGTCGCGCCGCGAGCGACGCCCGAAAACGCCAAGAGGCGCTTGCGCGAGCGCTTCCGGGGCGGTTTCGCGGCGCCGACGGAAATGGCGGCGGATCTTCCTCTAATGGTTCTTCAGCGGGCGCGCCTCCGGGAGGCGGGACGGCGATTGGAGGGGTGGGCGAAGGAACCTCAGGCTCCGCGATCGCGAGTAGTCGATTCGTCTCGTCAGGAAATGGACGCCCCAAGAACGCGGGCGCCGAACCGAGTGTCGGCGGCCCCGATTCAAGATACCTCGATGGCGTCGCACCAAAGACGGCGGAAGAACGGGCGCGATTCTCCATGAATGAGCGTGCCAAAGAAGAAGCTGACAAGGCAAAGCAAGGTGGCGGCAAGAGCGAGGGCCAAAAGTTTGATGGCAAACCGATTCGTCATGGCGCTAAGCAATATGGCGACAAGGATGGCGTCCCGGGTGGAAAGGGAGGCGCCGCTCCGACCCCAGAAGAAATCAAGAATCGCGGGAAGAATTGGGCAAACAAAGCAGCCGATTCTCCGGAAACCGCCGTTGCGAGAGCGATCAGTGTGCGCTGTAGCGGTCGCGAAATTGTCTTCCTTCCGCCCAAGGGAAGTCTTGGAAAGCCGATCGCCATTGAATGGGATGGAGATCCCGTCATTGTCGTCGACAGCATCGCCCTCCAAGTTCGCAATCGCATCAAATCGTGGGGAATGGCGATTGGGGGCGGCTATTGGGATCCGGTGCTCGATGTCGAAGTCGCGCCCGATGGTGAACAGCGATTCGCCGATCTCGTCGCGTTTTTCGATCAAAGCGGCATCAAGGTGCAGAGGAAAAAGCGATGAGTCGTCGTAATAAAGCGATCGCCGCTGAAGCTCCAGGCCAAGATTCCTTTCTTGATGTCGTGGCGAATCTTGTTGGCATTTTTCTAATCTTGATCATCATCGTTGGGTCTCAAGCGAAGTCTGCGGTTACTGCCGCACGAACCCTCGCGGCGGGCAAAGAAGGAAGTCCAGAAAGCGCAGGCGCCAACTCGCCAGATTTGGAAGTGCGCAAAAAAATCGCCAATGCCGAGGCGGAAACACGAGATGTTTTGCGGGAAATGGAGTCGCTCAAGCAGAAGCTGCAGTCCAATCAATTTGAGCTTGCGTATCGCAAAAAGGAACTTGAGCATTCGACACTTCAAATTGAATTGATCGAGAAGAAACTGAAGGAAGAACAGTCGCGCATGAGCGAGGAAGAACGCGATTCCATCTCGGCGCAGGTCGAGTTGAAAACGCTGCAAGACAAACGTAGTGAAATTCAGGGCGCGATCGAGCAGCTAGTTAGCGAGCCGGCGAATGTTGAAGTGGTCGAGAACATTCCCAGTCCCAAAGCGCGGAAGGCGAGCGTCGATGAGGTTGAATTTCGCCTCAAAGGCGGACGAGTTCTCTATGTGCCCATGCTTGATATTCAAAAAGATGTCATGAAAGACATTGAACGCGCTGCACGCGAACTTCAAGGTCGAGGTGAGATTATTCGCTCGGTGGGACCGATTCGCGGTTACAAGGTTCACTATCGGCTTTATCTTGAAGACAAGCATGTCGTCGCCGCCAATGGTCAGGCTGGCGTGATCCGGAAGCCAGAAGCCGATATGAAGCTCGAACCGGTGGATGATCAGGCGGGGGAAACGGTTGAAGATGCATTACTGGCTGATTCCGAGATGTTTCGATTGCTCAGCGAGCACCCAGCGTCGACCGCGACGGTAACGCTCTGGGTCTATTCCGATAGTTTTGGACAGTTTCGAAAGTTACGAGATGCACTCTATAAAAAGGGCTATTTAGTCGCCGCCCGACCGCTGCCGGATGGCCAGCCCATTGGGGCTTCCACGAAGGGCGAACGCACGGTTGGTCAATGATTCGCCCCTCTACCGAGCCTAATCATTCGGCTGCGCTCTTTGTTTCCTTCAAGAACGCGGCCGTTTGCTTCACGCTTTGATAGCCGACATACCGGGCGATCTCTTTTCCTTCGCCATCGACAAGGATGCCAGTTGGGTAGCCCTTCACGGCATGCTTTTCGGCCAAGTCTTTTCGCACGTCGCCATCGACGACGACGCAGACAATTCCCGTTGCTGATTCAGCGACGTCTTTCGCGGTGAAGACAAGCTCCGCCATCGTCTTGCATGGACCGCACCACTCCGTTTCGAACTTGATGAAACATCGTGCTTTGAGCTTGCCCGCCTCGACGATTGCCTCGTCGATATCCTTGCGGAAAGTGATTGGCATCGCGGCTCGAACTGCTAGGCGATCTTCTCGAAGATGATCGCGGATCTGCGCGTCCTCCTCTTCGGTCATCTCGGGATCGTGCGGGGTCAACGTTGCCTTTCGCCAGTCTTTTGCATCGAGATTCAAATTCCAGGCGTTCCCAGCGCCCCATTGGAAATCGCCAATTTCGCGCATCCCGGCGGTCTTGCTGGGAGGAGTTGAACGAAGCTCCCACCAATCGCCCTTCTTAATCACTCCATCATTGTCACTATCGCTAACGACGAGTTGCATGGTTGCCTCACCATGCTTGACTTCGCCGGTCAAAAATCCGCGACGCGAAATGCGAATCATGTCGGGTGTGCCCGCAGGTTCTTCAGCAACCATCCAGAGTGCAATGGGATAAGGAAGTAGGTCGGCCGGCGTACCTGGTGCGGCCTGATTGGCCAAAACACTTCCTTCGAAACTTGACCAAGTGCTACCGCGAACGATTTTCGGTTCACACTTGATGACGGGTTCTTTGAGTTCGCCGTCATTGTTCTCATCGAGATAGAGCCGATCATAGGGTTTGTCCGCCGCAGGCCGAGTGAGAATCGCCAAGAATCCATCGCCGGGTGTCGACCCGAGTTGCAGCCTCGTTTCGATCGGAGAAATACCATCGAGCTCAGTCTTGTTCGATGGAACCAGTTTGAATTGCCGTCCCTTGGGCGAATATCGAGGAGCGAGTTTGGAATTGGGTTCGCCAACTCGCAATTCAACTTTGATCGGCGAAGGATTCGGCGCTTTCTCTTGGCTTAGGCAATTACCAAGGCAGGCCAGCGAGGTTAGGCATCCGACAAGGCTCGTTGTTATGGCTCGCATAGCTCTCTCCGATCGTTAAAAACGTCTTTTCAGGTGGGCATTCTAAATCGATGTTGAACCCCTGTGCGCAGATTTCTGATGCATGGGGCAGATCTCGCTCCTTTCGCAACAATCCATGCACAAGCGATAATCCCCCTAAACCGTTGCCCGCATTAGCTTTAGCAATCGAATCCATGCCTGCGGCCTGCACCTTGGGCGACCTGCGGCGCTATAATCCATCACCTGAGCGCGCCCCCGCTTCGCGCCTCCCTTCGCTAGAGCACTCTCCCGCCCCCCCTTCACCGCCAATCCCCTTTGGTTCCATGTCTTCTCGCTATCGTTTGCGACGCCCTGGTCAGTCTTTTGCGGTTGCTCTGCTCGCGCGAGTTGCCGATACGCTCGCTTCGCTGAGTTTGGCCGTCATTTTGATTTTTACGCTGGCCGGCACCTTGGCGTTCGCAACGTTTGTCGAAGCTCGCTTCGGCACCCCGAGCGTACAGTTCTTCGTCTATCAAACGTGGTGGTTTGACGCGCTACTCGTCCTATTGGCGCTCAATATCTTTTTCGCCGCCGCCGTTCGCTATCCCTGGAAACGCTACCAAACCGGTTTCGTGATTACGCACATTGGTCTACTGACGCTCATTAGCGGCGCCGCGTTGAGTCGTATTTATGGAATCGATTCCCAGGTCATCGTGTTCGAAGACCAAACCTCGAAATGGGCCTGGGGCGACAACCATAAAATCAGCTTTCACAAATTGAGCGATAGTCATTCCGTGAGTGCTAGCACTTCCAAG
>JBKJSI010000718.1:0-9504 GCA_046595915.1 Pirellulaceae bacterium | reverse complement strand
ATCATTTCAGCCCGCCAAAGTGCAACGCGCCCGCAAGCTGTTTCATCTCCGCCGCGAAATGCTAGAAGCCAAATTCGTCAAGCTCGCCAGCAGCACCGGCAAACCGCGCGGCCTGATCTGGAGCGATTGCGATTTCGATAACCACGTCACCCTCGCCAAAGAACGCACCGGCCGCGGCCTCAAGGCGCTCGTCTCGGTGACAATCCAATTCGAAGCCATCGAAGGGGGCGGCATGGAACACAACCCCAACGTCGCCAACCTCCGCGCCGCCACCGCCCTCTTTCATTACCACGGCCAAGAGTGGAACACCGACGGGCACACGGTTTTTAATCTAGACCCTGTGCAAACGGTGCAGCGGTTTGAACATGAGTTGGAGTTGGTCGAGTAAGGGGCGCAACAAAAAACGCCGGGAGCGAATATCAAACTCACCCCCGGCGCTTCGACTGAAACCGCGCGAACTTCTATCGCTTCCGCTTGCCCCAAGGCGTTGCTGTCTCGGTCGGCTCATTCATCCAACCACCCAAATAGGAACTCAGCGCGCCGGCATCGGGCGAGCTAAACACTTGATCGGCAGCCGCTGCGGACGAAGCACTCATCATCGGACCGGCGTCACCGTAGAACCTTGCGATCATTGGACTATAAGATTCATTGTGTCGAACCCCAGCAACGATGATGCTCCCGTCCGGCTGTAGAGCGAGGCTCTTGCCGATCACGGATTCGTCGCTTGGCGAAGCCACAGTTTTGAACCCACCGTTGCCAAAGGTGCCGTCGGGAGCGCCATCGGTGTTGAATCGGCCGACGATCAGGTGCTTCGCCGGCGAGCCATACTGATATCCAGTCACAACAATCTTGCCGTCCGGTTGCAATCCGACATCGTACGCTACCTCGTACGTCGCTGTGGTCGCGCCATTGATGTCCCAGGTCACGAAACCTGTCCCGGCGCCAAAGGAAGTATCGATCGCGCCGTCGGCAGTCAGTCGAGTCACTAGCAAATCACTCGTGCCGTCAGAATAGCGACAAGAACCGGCTACCACAATTTTTCCGTCCGCCGTTTGTCGCACAACTCCCCAGGCCTCTGCGGAAACAGCGCCGGCAGGTAAGTAGTATCCAATTCCTGACCCGGCGAAGGAGGTATCCAGAGCGCCGTTGGCCGTATAGCGCGCCACGGTGAATCTACCGTCAGTAGTCGAATTCTTGGTTGTCCCAACGACCACGACCTTGTCATCGGGTTGAACTAAGCTGTCAGCAAAGCCGATTGAATTGTCTTCACCAACCAGCTTCGTATAACCAACCGCTTGGTTGCCATTCGCCACGGCGCCGAAGCCGCTCTTACCGGTGTCGAATGCACCGTCCGTTCGAAACCGCGCCGCGATTCCCCAGTTTATATCGTTACCCGGCGACAAGGCCCATGAGTCGCCAGCCATCACGATCTTGCCGTTCGATTGAAGCCCAACGGAACCATACCTGCCGGCGGCATCATCGGGTCGAATATTAATTGTGCTCCATCCAGATTTATTAAAGCTCTTGTCGAGCGTACCGTTTGTGTTAAGGCGAGCGACTCCGTGTTGCCCCAAACTAACCCCATTTCCCCCTGCGTACGAAACGACGGCCTTACCGTCAGGCTGTAACACCAACCCGCGACTGGCTTCCGTATTCACGCCAAGCGCCGGAGTCGCCTTCCCGCCGACGCCATAGCCGGTATCCATAGCGCCTTGAGAGTCATAACGCACGACCGCAATGGTCGTGCCAAGATTGGATTCCTGACCGGCAGCTAGAATCTTTCCCGACGAATCAATCCGCACTTCATCGTAAAGTCCCGTCCAAGGCTCAATGATCATCGCCCCATCCTCGGGCCCAAAACCCGACATATTGAGCCGGTCCTCAAACCGTTCGAGCGAAAGTTTGGTCGTTTTCCGCTCTTGCGAAGCGGAGCGTCGAGTTTTTCTAGAAAGAAGCTGCTTGACCGAACGCATGGCGGTATTCCTTGTTTGATGCGGAAAAGGAGACCTTTTCCACGGTCTTCGTTTTCACCTCTGCACTCAGTGCGGATTTGGAGTGCGATTTTTCTCACAGGCGACAGGATTCTTCCGTTTTTCAACCATCTGCCTGGGAACTGGTCAATCGCCTTGGCCACACTCACAGAGAAACCGTCTTACTAGTAGGTTCTTCCCTAGCCGGCCAGCTTCACTCTGCTTTCTCGGAACACAATCGCGTTAGCAGCTTTGGCTTACTCAGCAGCTTTCTCACGCCACTCATTCGCCTTGTCGCTGTTTCCCTGCGCTTCATAGAGCTTCACAATCGCCTCTAGCGTCTCTTTAAGCCGGACCTTATTATCCGCCAGAATCATCTCTTCACGGGCTTTCATACCCTCGTAGCCGTCCAACAGGTAACCTTCCGCTTCGGCATATTTTTGCTGTCCCAGCAAGCTCTGCCCGAGGCGGGACTTGGCCGAAAACGTGCGCCAATGGTCCTTGTTTTTTGGTTCGAAGATTTCCAAATATTTTCGCAAAAGCGGTTCGGCGCGGGCATACTCTGCCCTTTTGAGAAGCCCCAACCCGCGCCACGACACAGCGCGCGCGTATTCCATAGACTGGAGACCCTTTTGCTCCAAATAGGCCGGAATAATTTTGTCGGCTAGTTGATCCGCCTTTTCAATATTTCCATTTTTCTCGTAGGTCTCGCTCAAGATGATCCAGAGCGTGTAGTCTCTCGATTCGACCGCAACTTCCAGTGATAGCTCGTACGCCTTTTCTAGCAACGCGAGCGCTTCGGCGACTCGGCCCGCATCCTTGTAATTAGCGCCGAGGTTCCACATTGTCCACAATGTCAACGGATCGTCTTTCTTCCGCGTCTTCTGACACAGTTTCAGTAACTCCTCAAAAATTTGGATCGCGAGATCAAATTTGCCAGCTTGCCAATTCGCTACGCCCAGGTGCGACATTACTTGCAAGGTAAAGAGGTCGTCGTTCTTGCGTGTCTCCTGGCACAGTTTTAGTAACTCTTCAAATAGTGGTATCGCGCGATCGACTTGGTCGCTTCGCAAAAGTGCGTTTCCGAGAAGATTCATATGGACCTGTGTTACAGGGCTCTCATCGCCGTCGACGCGGCGGCGTATTTCAAATGCCTCTTGCAATAATTGAACCGCTTCAGCATCTTTTCCCTGCTTTCGATACAACTCCGCAAGATCGGTCATAGTGGTCGTTGTCCCAGATTCCTCAGGCTGCGACTTTCGCAGTGACTCTAACGCAGGGACCAAATGACCCTCTGCCGTTGCAAACTGCCCTTGAGACATGCGCAACGTGCCTAGCAATGCGACCAAACGGGCTGTGCTCGGATGATCTTGCCCGCGTTCGGCCTGAAGGCCGTTCATGCATTCAGTAATCAGAGGCTCCGCTTTGTCGAGCTTGCCAATCCTGATGTAAAGTCCGGCCAGATTTGCCATCGACCCAAGTGTTTCCAAGTTGTTATTTCCCAGGACCGCCCGCTGGCCCTGTAATGCCTCCTCAAGGAAGGGCTGCCCCTTCTCATACTGCTCAAGATTCGTATGGAGGCGACCCAGACGGTTGAGGGCCGTGAATACCAAAGGGTCGTCTTTTGCGCAGTAGAGACGGAGGCATCGTAGAGCCTCAGAAAAGACTTCTTCTGCTTCGGAGTATTTCTGGCGAGCTGAACAATTCGTCCCTAGATTGATCATATACATAATTGTAAATCGGTCCTGTTCGCCAACCGTCGCGCGGGACTTGGAAAGTACGTCTCTGTAGATTGCTTCTGCTTCTTTATGTCTTCCTTGCGCGTCGTAGACAGCGCCCAGACTGTTTCTTGTCTTGAGTATTCTTTCAGCCGCGACGTCATTTAGACCGCGGTATCCTTCCAAGCATTCAAGAAGGCGCGCTTCAGCCAATTCATGGCGGCTCTGCCCAAGGTAAACCCCCGCTAAATTGTTCTTGGTTGAAATCGTCCGCAAATGTTTTTCGCCCAACTCCCGAATGTAGATTTCCAGAGCTTTGCTCAACTGTTCCTCAGCGGCTCGATGGTTGCCTAACTTCCAATACGTGCTGCCAATCGTGTGCCTCAGCGCCGCTTCTAAGCAAGGCTCCTTTTCAAATTTTCCGGCAACGCCCGCCGCCGCGCGATCAACGAGTTCTTCGACGCTAACTTTCTTGTTCCGTGCATTTCTCTCGGGCGCAGCGCCCTCCAAAATGTCTTCCTGAAAGAACTTCAGCGTCGCATCGGAGACATAACGCTCACTGGTGGCTAGTACGCGCTGTTCTGATTCTGCTTTTAGCGCCAACTTCGTTTTCCCCTCCGCAATCGTCGCCCGCACCGCCTGCCAAACACTGACAACCGTTCCCAAAAGCAAAAGCACTGCAAACGCCGCCGCCGTGGTCACCGCCGCCCGATGCTTCCCAAATGCCTTCTTAAGCCGATACCCCGTCGTGGGCGGCGCAGCCTCCACCGCCTCGCTGTGCAGATACCGCTCAATATCCCGCGCAAGCCCGTTCGCCGTCTCATACCGTCGGTTACGCTCCTTATCCAGAGCTTTCATCACAATCCAGTCAAGTTCGCCGCGCACCAGGCTGGTGAGTTTTCCCGGCTCGATCTGCCGCAGCGCCGAAATCGACGACAGCGAATCCTTCGACTCCGATAGCCGCGTGCTCGGTTTCGGCGGCTCCTCCTCCCGAATGATCCGCAGCATCTCATGCCACGCCGCCGACCTGAGGCGCTGCTTGTCAAACGGCGTGGAGCCCGTAAGAAGCTCATACATCACCACGCCCAGCGAATACACGTCGCTCCGCGTATCGATATCGAGCTGATTGACCTTCGCCTGCTCGGGGCTCATGTATTCCAGCGTTCCCACGATCTGACCAAAACCAGTAAACATCGTCTTTTCCGTGAGCGGCGTACTCGTCGCCTTCGCCACGCCAAAATCGATCACCTTCGGAACCGTCTGCTGGTCATATTCGGCAACCAAAATGTTCGAAGGCTTGATGTCGCGATGGATGATCCCCTTTTGATGCGCATGCTGAATCGCCTGGCAAACCGGCACCATGAGTTCCAATCGCTGTCGCGGCGTCAGGTGCTTGGCATCGCAATATTCGGTGATCGGTTGCCCCTTCACCAGTTCCATCGCGAAGTAGGGCCGCCCGCTTTCAGTCGTTCCCGCATCGAGCACGCGCGCAATATTCGGATGGTCCATCAGCGACAGCGCCTGCCGCTCCGCCTCGAACCGCGCGATCACTTGCCGCGTGTCCATCCCTGGCTTGATGATCTTGAGCGCAACCTTCCGCCGCACCGGCTCATGCTGCTCCGCCATGTAAACGACGCCCATCCCGCCATGGCCAATTTCCTGGAGCAGCTTGTAGGGCCCAATTTGCGAACCAGGTTTCTCGAGCGCTGCCTCTTTGAAAATCGTCCGTTCCGGCTGAATGGCCCGATCAAGTAACCCCGTCCCATCCACGTGAGCTTCCAAGAGCAGCTTAACTTGTTCCTGCAAATCACCGTTCACAGCACAGGCCTCCGCCACATACGCTTCCCTAGCATCCGCCTCGCGTTCAAGCGCAGAAAAAAAGATCTCGCGAACCTGCTGAAATTGGGTCGACATGAGGGAACGATCCCCGGATTGTTTTTCGATAGTCGCCTTTCGCTCCGCGAAAGGGCGATCTTAGGGGACCGAAACTCAAAATCAGTGCGAATTTCAGCGGCCCAAACTCTCACGCCAAACCAAAATTCTCGCTAATTTTCCTCGGACGCTTTGGACGCGCCGATCTTGGAATGCAGCCAGGCTCGAGCAAAAGACCAGTGCCGGTAAGCAGTTGCGGCGGAAATACCCATCGCCAGCGCCGCGTCTTCGACAGATAGGCCCGCAAAATACCTCAGCTCGACAATCTTAGCTCCCAGCGAGTCTTCGCCCCCCAGTTCCTCGAGCAGTTCGTCGAGCTGCAAAAGCTCGTCTGGCGCAGCCACCGCGACCGGTTCGACCGCATCAAATGAGACTCGCTTACCATCGCCGCCCCGCTTTGCCGCACTCTTGCGCCGCGCCTCATCCACCAAAATCCGCCGCATCGCCTCCGCCGCCGCCCCAAAAAAATGCCCCCGGCTATTCCAATGCTGAGCCTTCTCAACGTCCACAAGCCGAATGTAAGCATCATGCACCAGCGCTGTAGCCTGCAGCGTTTGTCCTGGCTTCTCAAGCGCCAATTTCGCCGCGGCCAGCTTCCGCAACTCGTCATAAACCAGCGGCAAAAGCTTCTCCGAAGCAGCCGGCACGCCGGCTTCGATTTCAGACAAGATGTGAGTAACGTCTGACATGTCCAGGCTCGCCGCAGTACCGCTTTCATTGAAGCCTCAAGATCATAGTGCAGCGTCGGGGCGATTCCTAGCAACTTCATAAAATGGCTCCAAAGCACATGTTTCCAAAGCAAGTGTTCCTAAAGCAAATGGCTCCGCAACAAATTCGTAACAATTCTCCACGCGCCGCACCCTCATGCGAACCTGATCATCTGGAGCATCTGTAGCGCACCTGCCCCCACTGAGTGATCATCTTGAGCATCTGGATCATGTGCCAAAAACAAGCCCTTTTTCACAACTACTCGCTCTCATCAAGGAAGCCATTCCAGAATCGCTTCAATGTCCTGGCTCTCTCCAAACCCCAAATGTGCCACAGGAATGGTATCCACCCTCGCCCGAAGCTCCTGCAAATTGAACTCCGCTGACGAATCCAATCGCGGCGAAACATCGTTAAGCACAATGCCCGCCAATGGTAGCCCGTTGCGATAAGTCCCAATCGCATGCACCGCCGTTAGCGCCTGATTGATAGCCCCCAGCCGATTCGCAACTACCAGCACAATAGGAAATCCAAAATCCGCCGCCAAGTCAGCGCACAAATCTTGATCGCTGAGCGGCGAAAAGTATCCGCCTGCGCCCTCGATGATCGTAAACTCACAATCTGTTAACCAAGTCTGTGCTCCCTTCCGCAGTAACTCCGAATCAACCTCCCGTCCCTCCGCCTTCGCCGCTAAGTTCGGCGCAAGCGGCGCTTCAAGGAGCTGCGGACAAACTTCCTTCAGCAATTTCGGCTTCCCCGCAGCCTCCCAAAGCGCAACCGCATCGTCCGAGATCAATCCATTAGCCTCGCGCCGGCAACCGCTCGCAACCGGCTTATAAACCCCAACCTTGACTCCCCGCTCAACAAGCGCCCTGGCAATCTGACAAGCCACAAATGTCTTGCCCACGCCCGTATCATTGCCGGTGATGAAAACCCCGCGAGGGCGCTTTCCCGGCGGATTGCGTGAGAGGCCAATTTCGGTAGGATCGCAGGGCTTTTGGATTGCCATAGCGGGAGCGGATAAGTATGTCGAGGAAGGTAAAAGTCGCCGTCGTGCAGATGACCTGCACCGAGCAAAAAGCACCCAATGTCGCCAAGGCGATCGCCAAAATCGGCGAAGCCAAACGCGCCGGCGCACAAGTCATCTGTCTACAAGAGCTATTTCATAACCAATACCCCTGCCAAAGCGAGGACCATGTGCGGTTCTCGGAAGCAGAACCAATCCCTGGCCCGATGAGCGAACAGATTGCCGCGGCGGCCAAGGAGCATGGCGTTGTCGTCGTCGGCTCCTACTTCGAAAAACGCGCCGCAGGTCTCTATCACAACACCGCCGTGGTCTACGACGTCGATGGCAAAACCGCTGGCGTCTATCGCAAGATGCACATCCCCGATGACCCGCTTTACTACGAAAAATTCTATTTCACGCCCGGCGACCTAGGCTTCCGCAGCTTCGACACCAAGTGTGGGCGTATCGGCGTCTGCGTCTGCTGGGATCAATGGTTCCCTGAAGCCGCTCGCCTCACCGCCCTCACCGGCGCGGAAATCCTCTTCTACCCCACGGCCATCGGCTGGCACCCCTCGGAGAAAGCTGAGTACGGCAAAGCACAGCACTCCGCGTGGGAAACGATGATGCGCAGCCACGCCATCGCCAACGGCCTCTTCGTTTGCGCTCCCAATCGAGTCGGCACGGAAGGCAACATCGAGTTTTGGGGCGGCTCCTTCATCGCCGATCCCAATGGCAATTTGCTCGCGAAGGCCTCGCACGACCGCGAAGAAAATCTCATCGCCGAATGCGATCTCGACAAAATCGACGTCGTGCGAACCCACTGGCCATTCCTTCGCGACCGCCGCATTGACGCCTATGGTGGATTAGTAAAAAGATTTGGGGATACGCCGGGAACGATTTGATTAGATTTGGCGATCGAAAGGTACGACGATGGCGTTAGATGACTTCTTCACCCCCGGCTCGCCCGGCGCACAAGGCTACCGCTGGCCTGCGGAGTGGGAGCCCCATGCCTCGACATGGCTTTCCTGGCCGCATAATCGCGACACTTGGCCCAACAAGTTCGAACCAGTGCCCGGCGCTTTCGCGCGCTTCGTGAAGACAATCGCGCAGTTTGAGCCGGTGAATATCCTCGCCGGCGGCGAGGAAACGATGACGTCGGCCCAAGGTCTTGTGGGTCATTTGGCCAATGTCACGCTCTGGGATATTCCAACCAATGATGCGTGGTGCCGCGATCACGGCCCAGCTTTTCTCTGCGGAAAAAAAATGGGCCTCGAGCCACTCATCCTCGACTGGGGATATAACGCCTGGGGCGGCAAGTATCCTCCCTTCGATCTCGATGATGTGGCCCCAACGCGGGTCGCCGAAAGACTCAATCGAAAGTGCCTAACCCCGGGCATGATCCTCGAAGGCGGCGCCATCGAAGGAAACGGCGCCGGCACGATGCTCACCACCGAAGCCTGCCTCCTCAATCCCAATCGCAATCCGGGCATGTCCAAGGAGCAGATTGAACAGAAGCTGCGCGATCATTATGGCGTGAAGCGAGTACTCTGGTGCAAACAGGGCTCGCTTGGGGGTGATGACACCGATAGCCACATCGATCAACTCGCCCGCTTCGTCGGCCCCAGCACCGTCGTCGTCGCGGCATGTAGTGACAAACTCGACACGAATTACAAGCCACTCTGGGAGCTCTGGGACGAACTCACCCAATTTCGCACGCTCGACGGCCAGCGCATCCTCGCGGTTCCGCTCTATCTTCCAACGCCCAAATTTGAGCAAGGTCAGCGTTTACCTTGCAGCTACTGCAACTTCGTTTTCGCCAATGACGCCATACTCGTTCCCCTGTTCGATGACCCTGCTGACGTTCACGCCATCGAGACTTTTGAAGAATTATTCCCCGATCGCAAAGTGGTCGGCGTCCCCTCGCTCGACCTGATCTGGGGCCTCGGCTCGCTCCACTGCTTATCTCAACAAGAGCCGTTGTGCGAGGTTTGAAGACCGTTCGCCGCAATTTCTCTTGCCAACGGTGGAGTAGGGACGGCGCCTGCGATCAGGTTGGCCGTCCCCCTCTTCAAACCGGACGAGCGGGTTTGCCGCATCCGGCTTTCCCACGAGGATTCTTCCGCTGAGCTGTCGCAAGCGAACGAGGCTTCGTGTGCAAGAACTTGAGCCCTAA
>JBKJSI010000623.1:0-4860 GCA_046595915.1 Pirellulaceae bacterium | reverse complement strand
CACACTCAAACCCGCCGAGAGCGACTAGCCAAACTCGCCATCGACCCCGACAAAATCAAATCCGTTCCGCCAAAACCGACTCGGAGCGATTAGACTTGGCGCTGTCCAGCTAATTGGGTGAAGCAAGACTCGAATAGGGAACCGAGGGTCGAAGTTCACCCGCGGCAAGCTGAGGGGAGTCAGTCTTGGCTAGAGGCCACCGGATCGTAAAGCAGGAACCGACGCCTTTGGTGCTTTGTGCATCAATGATCCCGCCATATCGATCAACCAGTGACTTCACGATGCTTAGACCTAGGCCGCTGCCGCGACGAGGTGCGCCCGAGCTATGCGGTTCATCGGCGCGATAAAATCGCTCGAAAACTCTAGGCAATTGTTCGGCGGAAATGCCAATGCCCGAGTCGCGCACTACAAATACCGCTTCCCGCGCTTCGTTGGCCTCGAGTTCGACCCAGACATGCCCTCCGGCTGGTGTGTATTTGATTGCATTATCGATCAAATTGTTGACGATTTGCGAAATATGCATTCGGTTCGCTTCGATTTCCAGCGCGGGCTCGATGCGGGAATGAAGCTGTACTTCCGCGACATCGGCAGCTGCGTCGAACATCTCCAGCGATTTGCCGACGACATCGGAGAGCGACATGCTCTCAAATCCGAGTTCGGGGCGAGAGGATTTGGCCTCGGCGAGCAACAAGAGTTGATTGACGATCAATTGAAGTGAACCGCATTGTTCCAGCACGTCGCCGAGCGTTTCTTGATAGTCATCTGCGGAGCGATCGGAATTAAGAGTCACTTCGATCGAGTTACGAATCGCGGCAAGAGGCGTGCGCAATTCATGCGCGGAATTGGCCAAAAAATCTCGCTTCTCCGCCAGGTCGGCTGAAATCCGGTCAAGCAAACCATTAAAGGTCGTTGCCAGCTTATCCAGTTCATCACCGGCGCCGCGAATCGGCAAGCGTTCGTTGATGTCGCTCGCCTGAAGCCGTGACATCGTATTGATCATTTCGCCAACCGGTTCGATCGCGCCAGCGGCGAGATAATAACTGGCGAGCGGTGCGAGCAAAAACACCAGCAACCCTACAAAGAGCGCCAGGCGATCGATTCTTGCCATATCACTGGTAAGGAAATTCATATCGACGCCGATCCGCACGTGCCCATTGGGTAGATCGACGAGGTTTGCATTCTCTTGCATGAGGTGCAACGTCCCTCTTTCGACTTCGGACTCACTATCAAGCATTGTCAGCGTGATGGATTTAGGAAGCCTCTTGTCCCAAATCGACTTTCCGCTTGCATCGACCAATTGAACGAACCAGCCGGGTTGATGATGTGCTGAGGCTTTTCGATCCAGAAACTCAATGAGCGATTGCTGCGAGATCTGCTCTTCCTGCAATAGGAGCTTCACTTCTTCTAAGTCATCTTCGAGCACTCGATCCACTTCATCAATCAGCGTTAAACGAACGCCCTCCCGCATTCCCCAAAGGGTGACGAGCGCGGTGACGAGAGAAACGAAGCCGATCCAGAGCATCAGTCGAAAGCGTAGCGACTGTGCGAACGCCTTAAGTGGGGCGAAGTACATACCCGCGCCCTCGAACGGTATGGATCAACGGATCATCGAAGCCCTTGTTGAGCTTGGTTCGCAGACGATTGATGTGGACTTCGATGACATTCGTCACGCCTTCCCAGTCGGCGTCCCACAAGTGTTCGCAGAGCATTTTGCGCGTCACGACCTGACCTTGATAGCGAATCAGGAATTCCAGCAAGCTGAATTCGGTGGGTGTGAGCGTGATTTCCGTGCCGCCGCGCTGCACTCGCCGCGTTGCCAAGTCGAGCACGAGGCTGCCCGCTTTGGTTTCACTGGAAGGGCGGTGGCTGACTCGACGAGAGACTGCCGTCAGGCGAGCAAGCAATTCGGCAAATTCAAAAGGTTTAACCAAGTAATCATCAGCGCCGAGATTGAGTCCGCGAACTCGATCGGTCACAGATCCCAATGCGGTCGTGACAATGATAGGAGTCAAGATTCCCTTTTCACGAATCTTTTGCAGCAAGTCGAGCCCGCTGATGTCGGGCAACATCAAGTCGAGCACGATCGCATCGTATTGCTGACTTTCGGCGATTTCCCGTCCTTTGCCGCCGCTGCGCACCCAAGTGCAATTATGGCCCGCTTCGGTAAGGCCTTTTTGCACGGTTTTCCCGAGCAATGCATCGTCTTCGACAACGAGCACGTTGAGAGTCGAAGTGGGCGCTGAGATCGACGGGTTATTCATAACCTCTAGCATGGCTCGCTCACTGGTTTAAGGCGATATGGGGTGGGACCGTTTGTTGTGTTTGGCGAAAGTTTGCTCTGCCTCGACTCATCAGGTTGCTTCACCGCGATTTGTGACCTGATCATCAACCCAAGTAGCTCGTCGATGTACTTTGGTCCTCTATGCATTTTACCGCAATATCGGCCCCAGACAGGCATGAATCGGCGAAAGAGGGCCAATCTAAACGAAACGTAACTCCTGACCTACGCTGTGATTACGTACCTTTGGGCAATGTCCAGGATGGCAAAAGGTCATTCCCTCATCGCGCAGCTGGCTAAAAGGGAAGAATTGCCATCAACGTGGAAACTCGGTTTTGGTTGCTACAATGCTCGATCCTTTACGACCTGACCTCACACGTTCGAAAGTAAATATTGCATGCCCGGCGCCGCTTTTGCGTCTGCACTTTCCACTTCCACCGACCTGCAAATCGCAGCGACCACGGCAGCTGATCGCGTCTGTCAACTATTGGCAAATCCCGCCTCATTGGTTTGCCTATTTCTTACGCCCCATTACCAAGGGGATTTAAAAGCAATCGCCAACCTGATTTGCGACAAACTGGGTACCGACAATTTGATCGGGTGCGTCGCGGAGTCCGTTGCTGGCATCAATCAAGAGGTCGAGGACAACCCCGGCCTAAGCCTTTGGGCGGTTGCCGCGCCCGAACAAGAAATCTCGCTCGCGCATTTGCGGTTTGAGCGAACTCCGGATGGCTCGCTTTTTACGGGCTGGCCGGAGGGATACGAACTTGATTGGCCGTCAGATGTTTCGCTACTCGCCATCGGCGACCCCTACTCCTTTCCTGCGGACCATTTGCTGGAACAGATTAATGAAATCCACCCAGGTGCGATCGTTTCGGGTGGAATGGCCTCTGGAGCCACTTCGCCTGGAGAGAGTCGAATTTTCTTTGGCAGGCAAGTTGTTTCGGAAGGCGCGGTGCTCGCCTTTTTGCGCGGGCCCATGAAGATGACAACACTCGTTTCACAGGGCTGCCGACCGATTGGCAAACCGATGGTCGTTACGCAGGCAGATAAAAATGTGATCTTTGAGCTTGGCGGCAAACCTGCGCTGATTCAACTGAAGGAGCTGTTTGCCACACTTCCCACCAGCGAACAGGCGCTCGTGCAAAAAGGCGTCCACGTCGGCATCGTCGTGAGTGAATACAAAGAGAAATTCGGCTATGGCGATTTTCTGATTCGCAATGTCACGGGGTTTGACCAAAACGTCGGCGCGATCGCGATCGGCGATTGGGTGCGAGTAGGTCAGACAGTGCAATTCCACATTCGGGATCGCGATACGGCGGACGATGATTTGCATCAGATGTTGCGAAAAGTGAAATCCGCATCGCCAACGCCCGACTCGGCGTTACTTTTCACTTGCAATGGTCGCGGCACACGGCTTTTCTCGGAACCACATCATGACGCGACTTCGATCGGCGTCTCTTTAGGCAATATTCCCTTAGCGGGGTTCTTTGCTGCGGGTGAGCTCGGCCCTGTGTCGGGCAAGAATTTCATGCATGGCTTTACGGCCAGCGTAGCCCTCTTTTACGGCTGAGCAACTTCTTTGGATGTCGCCGCGAGAATTCGGCGGTACCCTTCCGAGGCTTGCTTGCGAGTTGCCTCGTCACCTTTTCTCACGGCCGCGAGATAGAGTGATTTGGCAATGGTTGGCAGCCCCTTTGTTTCCGCCTCCTCAGCACGCTCCAGCGATCGCGCTGCTTCCGATTGCGAGGTGGCCAGTACGATGGCTTCTTCCTGTTCTGCTATCCGCTTTTGATCTGCAAGGCTCAAGCCCGATGTCACTCGCTTGACCTCAGCAACAGCGGCAAGCCCACTTCGTCCATCGCTAGTGATCTTTGCCGCTTGCGCCACTTTGGGGTAAGCCATCACATATCGGTGATAGCTTGCGTGCCGCATTGCGGACGCTTCTTCTTGCATACGGCGATCCATTTCGCCGAGGTCGATTACATAGACATGGGCGGTTGCCGTGGATGCCCCGTGCGTGCGACCAAACGCTCGATTAGTGAAAGGGCCGAAGCCGCGCGAGACGTACCCGCTGGAAGCTCGGTTGACGCTGCCCAGCAAGACGCTACCACTATCGGGAACAAGGACACTCGTGTTGACGCTGAACTGAGACTGGGAGGGGAGCATTACCGTCGAAAATTGGCCAAAAGCGACGGAGGGAATCGCCATCACCGTAGCGACAACTACTGCTTTTAGGGTGAATTTTTCCATCGCAATCGACTCCGGTTCGGTTTCGCCATCCTCCAGTGCCCGACAGTTTATCGGTAAATGGCGACCAAGTCCAAGCAAATGAAGCGACTCTTTGCGATAGAATGCAAGAAGTCGGCGAAGTGCGGTATTGCGCCGAATTGCCAGTTGGCGACCGGACATTAAGAAGGTGATTTGGCGTGCCGAATTCCAGTGAATTTGACGAGTTAAATGATGCTTACTCAAGAGGCGGCGCCGAAGTCGCTCTGGATTTTCTAGTCGACGAATTGCGACGGCAATCCCGCTATCACGAACTCTATGAGGCGCTGAAGATGCGCGCTCGGGTAAATTTG
>JBKJSI010000616.1:0-4706 GCA_046595915.1 Pirellulaceae bacterium | reverse complement strand
TCGCCACGCCGGCCCTGCTTTTTTCGACCATCTCGCTATTGCTCTTGGCCTATACCAACCGGTTTTTGGCTGTGGCGGGCATCATTCGCAAGCTGCATGCGGATCACAAGGAGAAGCCCAACAAGGTCTACCTCGACCAGATCGCCAATCTTCGCTTTCGGATCAACTTGATTCGCGACATGCAGACGCTCGGCGTCAGCAGCCTCTTAGCCTGCACGCTTTGCATGGCTGCGCTGTTCGCCGGTTGGCAAATGATTGGCAAGGTGATCTTCGGCGGAAGTTTGATTCTTATGGTCGGCTCACTGACGCTGTCGATTATCGAAATCCGCCGCTCAGTCGTGGCGCTTGACCTGCACCTGCAAGACATGGAGCAGTAACCGGGCCATGACGCTCTTCTCCGCAGCCGTGTTGCTCTTCTTCGTCATGGACCCGTTGGGCAACATCCCGCTCTACCTCACTGCGCTCAAAAGCGTGCCGCCGCAACGGCATCGGGCAGTGATTGTTCGTGAGCTTCTGATCGCGCTGGCAGTGCTCATTGCGTTCCTGTTCGTTGGCAAGCCCTTTCTTGATTTGCTGCACATTTCGCAAACCGCCCTGACGATTGGCGGCGGAGTGGTCTTGCTCTTGATCGCTCTCAAGATGGTCTTTCCGGTCGGCGATGGCTCGTCGGAAGAGTTGCTCAGCGAAGAACCCTTCATCGTGCCGCTCGCAATTCCTTACACCGCTGGACCTTCCGCGATGGCGACGGTGCTCTTGCTCACAAGCCGAGATCCGACGCGCTGGAAAGACTGGCTCGCCGCGATTGTGCTCGCCTGGTTCGCCGCCAGTGTTGTTCTCTTTTTCGCTTCCAGCTTTAGTAAGCTCCTCGGCAAACGCGGCCTCGTCGCGATCGAACGGCTGATGGGCATGTTGCTCGTCGCGGTGGCCGCCGAAATGTTCTTGAGTGGACTTAAGGAGTACTTGCGGCAATAAACGGCGCGGGCTTTGGTCTCGCTAGCCAGATCGCCAGCGCGGCGGCGATGGGATAGAGCGGGAAATCTAGCGCCGCGAAGATCGGCCCGAGTTGCAGCATCTTCCAATTCAAGATGCCGCCGATCAGGAACAACGCTCCGATCACAATCGCAGGAATGGCGCTGCGGTAAGCAGCGAAACGTGCCGCGAGAAGGCAGCCGACGAAGGGGCCAATGAAATGACTGAAGAGCACCAAGGCATGCGCGGGCGCCGGCAACGTCGCGACGTAGGCATTGAATTTCTCTTGGTCCTCGGGCTTTACGCCTTCTGGCATTGGATAAATTGCCGTGCAGATCGGTAGAAATGCCATCATGATGATCGACGCGAGAATTGCGCAGAGAATTGTCAGCACGATGTTCCAAAGTATTTTCATTGCGGTGGCTCCGGTGTGATTGTGTCTATGACTTGGCTTCGGCGGCGGCTTTGATGTCTTTGACGTCTTGCAAAAATGCCTTGCGGGCCATGGGGACGAACATCCAGCCCATGAGCAGCATCATCGTCCGTCCCACAAACGAGTTGGTTTTTGCTTCGAGCGACATCGATAAATGGTTCTTGCCCTCTTTGGGCGTGATCGCGACGCGGGAGGTGTAGTCGCAGCCGTTGCTGCTGGCTTTTGCGATGTAGTATTCGTTTTCGACCGCCTCGCTGATCCACATTTCCTCGGTCGCTTTCTTGCCGAACATCGTGCGGGTTTCGCGCCATTTGAAGCCGACTAGCCCTTTCTCGGGCCGGTGCAATACCTCCACTTTTTCGATCGCCTTGATCTTGCCCGCGCAGTTTTCGATGTCGGTGACGACGCGCCAGATGGCCTCTTTGGAGGCGTCGATTGGGAGTTCGGCGACGACATTCATGGTGCGGCCTCGGATGCGGGTTTCTTGAGTTCTTCGATCAGCTTTTTCGCGCGGGCGTGCGTCGGGGAGGTTTCTTTGGATAGCCCGAGGGCTTTTTCGGCGGCGGCGAGGGCCATGGGGATGTCTTTCAGGTCGCGGAGTGTTTGGGCGAGGTCGAGGTGCGTGGAGGCGTGGGTGGGTTCGAGCGAGATCGACCTTTCGAGGGCGCGTTTGGATTGGGTTAGCTCGTTCGTGTGGCGGTAGGCGTTGCCGGCGCAGCGCCAGACGCCGGCGGAGTTCGGGCGGAGGACTAACGCCCGCTGGTAGTAGCGCTGGGCTTCCTGCCATTTCTTGTGTGATGCGAAGGCGAAGCCCGTGTCGAAGTTGAGCATGAAGTCGTCGGGCGACTGGTCGAGGGCGAGTTCGTTGATCTCGGTCGCCCGGTCCATCGCGCCGGCGGCGGCAAACAGGCCTCCGTACCATGATAGCGTGCGGGCGTTTTGCTTTTTCAGATCGACGCCGTTGCCGATTTCGGCGACTTGCTCGGGCGTGAAGCGTTTGCCGGAGTAGAGCAGTTTGCGGATGCCCGAGCGGAATGGGTCGGGGTCGGCTGCGAGGAGCACGTCGGCCCAGGGCTGCATCGTTTCGGCGGTTGCTTTCGGACCGCCCATCGCCGCGAGTTGGCCCTTCGTGCCGATCCAGAGTTCGAGGGCGTCGCAAAGCTGCGCGGCGGCGGGGTCTTTTTGGATGCGGGCGGCAAGTTCCGCGGGTTTTTCCTTTTTGAAGTCGAAGCCGCGGGCGGTGAACATTTCTTCGAACTGCTTTTCCATTCGCAGCCAGCTATCGATGTCGTCGTGCGTGGCGCTGGTGATGAGCACGTCTTCAATTTGCTCCGCGAGTTTGCGGTTGGACTGGGCAGCGTCGAAGTCGCTGAAGAACGCTTTCGCGCGGGCGACGGCTTCGGGCGTGACTTCGGAGGTCTTGAGCAGGTCGTCGATGCGATCGCGGCTGACTTTGGCGGCGTCCCATTCGGCGGTGTGCGTCGGTTGCGACGCGATTGCTTTGCCGAGCGACAGCGAACCTTGTTCGAGCGCGGACGATAACGTCGCGGAAGCTTTGGTGATGCTTTCGCGGCGGGCGACGATGCTGTCGACGAGGCGATCGGTCGCGACGAAGAAAATCACGATCGCGGCGATGATCGCGGCGACGAGCTGGCGGTTTTTGTACGAGCGTTTTCGCAGCCAGTACCAGAGGCTGGGCGGGCGGGCTTCGATCGGTTCTTGCAGCAGGAATCGCTCGACGTCGCGGGCGAGGGCGGCGGGGGTTTCGTAGCGGCGGGCACGCTCTTTTTCGAGCGATTTCATGACGATCCAGTCGAGGTCGCCGGCGATTGCTTTGGTGAGGCGTTTGGGATCGAGGTTTCGCTGCGCGGCGATGCTTGGGGCTTCGGCGGTTTGTGTCAGGCGAGCGCTGGGCGTCGGCGGCTCGAATTCTTTCACGAGGCGGAGCACTTCTTGCACGGCCGCGGCTTTGAGCTGCTGCTTTTGGAGCGGCGTCGTGCCCGTGAGCAATTCGTACAGGATCACGCCGAGCGAGTAGATGTCGGTGCGGGTGTCGACGTCGAGGTTGTTGAGTTCCGCTTGCTCGGGCGACATGTAGAGCGGCGTGCCGATGACCATGCCGTGGCCGGTGACGAGCGTGTCTTCGGCGAGCGGCTGGTGCAGGGCTTTTGCGACGCCGAAGTCGATCACTTTCACGACGGGCTCGCCGTCGTAAAGGCAGGCGAGGACGTTGCTTGGTTTCAGGTCGCGGTGGAGGACGCCTTTTTGATGGGCGTGCTGCACGGCGCGGCAGACCGACATGAAGAGTTCGAGGCGTTTGGCGAGATCGAGGCGGGCGGTATCACAGTATTCCGTGAGCGGCACGCCGCGGACGTACTCCATCACGAAGTAGGGGCGGCCTTCGGGCGTCATGCCGCCGTCGAAGATTTTGGCGATGTTCGGGTGGTCCATGATTGCGAGCGCCTGACGCTCGGCTTGGAAGCGGGCGAGGACGAGTCGCGAGTCCATGCCGGGCTTGATCAGCTTCACGGCGACTTTGCGTTTGACGGGCTCCTGCTGCTCGGCGAGCCAGACCTCGCCCATGCCGCCTTCGCCGATCGGTTCGACGAGTTTGTATTTGCCGCTGAGGAGTATCGAGGGCGCGGCGCCATTTGAAGTGTCTTTCGGCGGCGGGGTGGTTTTTGCGGAGTTCGCGGGCGATTGGGGGTTTAAGAATTGGCTGCCGGCTTCTTCGTGCGCCCTGAGTAGGCCTTCCAGGGAGCGGCGGAGCTCTCGGTCGTCGCGGCAGGCGGCGTTTAGGAACGCTTCCCGCTCGGTCGGCGCGAGTTTCAGGGCGGCTTGGAAGAGGATGCTTTCGGGCATGCGGGGCTCGAAAAATTGTGCGAGGAATTCGCTCCTATCATGTCATGCGGAAAGCGGTTTCCAAAACCGGGAAGATTTTTTGGGGATTTTGCAGAAATTCGCGCGGGGTTGAAAAAAGGCTTGTTTTTGCAAACTTGCAGTCTTGTAGTCCTGCGCGCTCACGGGGGGCCTCAAGACTAGCGCGCAAGTTAGAGTTCGCGTGGGAGCGAAAAGAGGCTTGTTTTTCCAATGGGGCCATTCAGGCCAATCGGGCCAACTCATGGCTCGGCTTGGCCCGATTGGTGGCCTGATTGGGCGGGAGTGAAACAGGCTTGTTTTTCCAAGGTGGCCTAGCTGGACAGCGCCAAGTCTAATCGCTCCGAGTCGGTTTTGGCGGAACGGATTTGATTTTGTCGGGGTCGATGGCGAGTTTGGCTAGTCGCTCTCGGCGGGTTTGAGTGTG
>JBKJSI010000599.1:0-6533 GCA_046595915.1 Pirellulaceae bacterium | reverse complement strand
ATTGCGCGGCCATCACTCCGGTGAGCGACAGCCAAGCGAGTGCAAGCGCAAGTTTGAATGAGGGGCGAATTCGACTCATGGCCGCACTTCCATTTCCTGGCCAACGATCGTTCCTGCGATATCGCCGAGCGATTCACCCTCCTCTTTTTGGCGCTTTCGAAGTATGCCTCCAGCAAGGACCGGTAGAAGGTCAAACGAGGCCCAAGTCGGAGTGGCGGAAAGGAGCATTGCGGTGGCCTGCGCTCCGCGCAGAGCCCAAAAGACATATCCTGCCGCCATGGATGCGGCGCCGACGCCCGCGACTCCGATCACCATTTGCTGTTGTAAAGCGGTCGTCTCCATATCCGATCGCATTCGCTCGAGCATCATGCTCATTGAGGCTATGTCGATTGGAGCATAGTCCCTGCCTGAGAGTTGATCATTTTCTGGGCTGTTGCCAGGCACTTGGCGCAACACCCCAGCATACATGGTGGAGATATGCATCGATTCTTCTCTCGACTCGTCGATCCAGATACCTATGTCAGCATCGGGGCCGCTGGTATCGATTTCCATTCCGACCAAATTGTCCTGCGCGACTAACCCCAGTTCAATTTCCGCTAAGCTAGATGTCGAATAATCCGTTGTCATGGTCGATGCTTCGAGATTTGCGTCAGCCATCGAAGCGTTGAACTCTTCGTCGCCGCTTGAATCGAGGATCTCGTCTAACAGGATTGATGTTTGGGGGCGAGTAGCCGCTGGGGCAGACGCGACAACGAGGGGCTGAATCGTGACCGTGATGGGATCACTTAGCAAACTTCCATCCGACACGGCGTATTGAAAGGTAATTGGCTCACGATTCACGAGGTCTGGCAGGTAAATGAAGCTGCCATCTGTTGCTTGGAAGACGCTGCCGAAAAGGGGCTGGCTGAGTAAGACGATCGACAGGGATGTCGAGTCAATGTCTCCATCATTGGACAGAAGACTTGCAGCGCTAATGAAATAGGACTGCGTGTTAGAGGCGGAGAAAGTATCACTGGCGCCCAATGGTTTGTCATTGACCGGAGTGACATTAAAGTGGATCGTGTTCGCGGACTGCGCTGTGTCAATGCCGCCGGCGCTTGTTCCGCCGTCATCTTGAACGAAGAAGTTCAAGCTCGTGAAGTTAGGTCCATTCGCATTTGCGGGGGGCGTCCAAACCAATTGTCCTGAAGTGATGTTGGCGACAGTGAGTGTCTGCCCGGCGCTGACCGCCAAGCCATTCAATGTGAGACTACCGGCCCCGGGAATTGAGGTGATCTTGACAGCGGCTAGCGTGTTCGACGGCGAATCGAGAGCGTCGCCAAAGCCAAAGTCGGTTGCCGTTAGCGCATAGGCAGTGTCTTCATTCGTCGCGATCGTTTTGTCTGTACCAGTCGGCGCGTCGTTAACGCTATTCACATTGAACGTGATCGTGTTCGCCGATTGATCCAAATCGACGCCGCCGTTGGTGGTGTTGCCGTCATCCCGAACCTGGAATGCAAAACTCGCGCTATTCGAACCGTTGGCGTTGCTGGCTGGCGTCCAACTCAAGTGACCTGCGTTGATACTGGCGGCGGAAACCGTCTGGCCGATAGTCACCGCGACTCCATTGAGCCGTAGCGTGCCTGAGCCTGGGAGCGAGGCGATTCTGACCCCGGCCAACGAGTTTGCTGGCGAATCGAGTGCATCGCCGAATCCGAAATCGCTCGCCGTCAGCGTATATCCCATATCTTCGTTTGTCGTGATCGTTTTGTCGGTTCCGGTTGGAGCGTCATTGACCGAGTTGATGTTGAATGTGATTGTGTTCGCTGACTGATCCAGATCGGCGCCACCATTCGTCGTCCCACCATCATCTTGCACTTGGAATGTAAAACTGCTGTAGCCTCCACCGTTGGCATTCGCCGATGGATCGAAGACCAACTGGCCCGCATTGATGTTCGCCACGGAGACAAACTGCCCCGTCGTCACGGCAACGCCATTGAGCCTGAGTGTTCCGGCGCTGGGAATAGTTGTAATCCTAACCGCCGACAAGGCGTTCGCCGGTGAATCAAGTGCATCTGCGAATCCAAAATCGTTCGCAGTGAGTGTGTAGCTAGTGTCCTCGTTCGTCGTTATCGACTTGTTCGTTCCTGTCGGTGCGTCATTGACGCTATTCACATTGAACGTGATCGTGTTGGCGGACTGATCAAGATCAACGCCGCCATTGGCGGTCCCACCGTTATCTTGGACTTGGAAAGTGAAGTTGGCGTAACCATTTCCATTGGCATTTGCGCCTGGCGTAAAGACAAGCAGTCCCGAGCTGATATCTGCAATCGGGATCAATTGCCCAACGGTAACGGCCACTCCATTAAGTCTCAACGCACCGGCGGAGGGGAGTGAGTTGATTGTCACCGCTGTCAAAACGTTGGATGGCGAATCGAGTGCGTCGCCAAACCCAAAATCGTTCGCAGACAATGCGTATCCCGTATTCTCATCGATCGAAATGATTTTATCGGCGCCGCTTGGCGCATCATTGACGCTGTTCACATTGAAGTGAATCGTATTAGCTGACTGATCTAAATCCACGCCGCCATTCGTTGTGCCGCCATCATCTTGCACCTGAAATGTGAAGCTGGCGTTGCTTGTTCCGTTGGCGTTACTCGATGGCATCCAAACGAGGAGTCCGCTATTGATATCGGCGACCGAGACGATCTGTAGCGTAGTAACGGTCACGCCATTAAGCGTCAGACTGCCGGTTCCAGGAATGGTTGTGATTCTCACCGCAGCTAGTGCATTGGTCGGTGAATCGTTAGCATCGCCGAAGCCGAAATCGCCCGCTGTAAGTGTGTACGCGGTATCTTCATTCGTGGTAATCGTCTTGTCAGTTCCGGTCGGCGCGTCATTCACCGAGTTCACGTTGAACGTGATGGTGTTGGCCGATTGATCGAGATCGACGCCGCCATTGGCAGTTCCGCCGTCATCTTGAACCTGGAAGGTAAAGCTAGCGCTATTCGCTCCATTCGCATCGCTCGCAGGCGTCCAGACCAGGAGGCCGCTATCGATGTTCGCAACTGAAACACTTTGGCCAACGGTCACAGCGACGCCGTTGAGCGAGAGTGCGCCGGAACCTGGAAGCGTGGCGATTTTCACGGCAGCAAGTGTATTTGCCGGAGAGTCAAGCGCGTCGCCAAATCCAAAATCATTTGCGGTAAAGGTGTAGCTGCTATCCTCATGGGTCGTGATTGTCTTGTCCGTACCGGTGGGAGCATCATTCATACTGCTCACGTTAAAGGTGATCATGTTGGCCGACTGGTCTAGGTCGAGGCCGCCGTCGGACGTTCCACCATCATCTTGAACTTGGAACGTGAAGCTGGCGTTGCTCGAACCATGTGCATTCGACGCTGGCGTCCAAATCAGCAAGCCCAAGTTTATGTTTGCAACCGAAACAACTTGGCCTGAAGTGACAGCGACTCCATTGAGTGTGAGACTGCCAGCAGTCGGGACCGTTGCGATCTTCACCGCTGCTAAAGTGTTGGCTGGAGAATCAAGAGCATCGCCAAAACCGAAATCAGAGGCGGTTAGTGTGTAATTCGTGTCTTCATTCGTCGTGATCGTCTTGTCAGTACCAGTGGGCGCGTCGTTGATGTTGTTCACATTGAAAGTAATGGTATTGGCCGACTGATCAAGATCGACACCGCCATTTGCCGTTCCGCCGTCGTCTTGGACTTGGAACATGAAGCTGGCGTTATTCGTTCCATTCACATTGGCCGCCGGCGTCCAGACGAGGAGACCCGAGTTGATGCTTGCTATAGAGACCGATTGGCCTGTCGTGACGGCAACGCCGTTGAGCGTCAGCGCGCCTGCACCCGGAATCGTGGTAATCTTCACCGCGGTCAATGCGTTTAGGGGAGAGTCATTCGCATCTCCGAAACCGAAATCACTCGCCGTGAGCGTATAGGCAGCGTCTTCATTGGTCGTGATCGTTTTATCCGTACCAGTCGGAGCATCGTTGACGGCGTTCACGTTGAACGTAATCGTGTTGGCCGACTGGTCGAGGTCCACACCCCCATTCGCCGTTCCGCCATCGTCTTGCACTTGAAACGTAAAAGTGGTGTTCGCAGCGCCGTTGGCGTTGTTAGCAGGCGTCCAGACCAATGACCCCGAATTGATGCTCGCCATTGAAATCGTCTGACCAGCAGTCACTGCCACGCCATTGACCTTTAAACTACCCCCACCTGGGATCGTGGTGATCTTCACCGCTGTCAGCGAATTTGCGGGCGAGTCACTGGCATCGGCGAATCCAAAGTCAGCGGAAGTGAGAGTGTAAGCCGTGTCCTCATTGATCGTGATCGTCTTATCCGTTCCCGTCGGAGCGTCATTCACCGAATTGACGTTGAACGTGATCGTATTCGCCGATTGATCTAAGTCGACGCCGCCATTGGCAGTCCCGCCATCATCTTGAACCTGGAACGTGAAGCTCGAGTTGCTCGTTCCATTCGCGTTTGCTGCGGGCGTCCAAACGAGCAAACCGCTATTGATGTTAGCCGCCGAAACGATTTGGCCAGGGGTCACCGCAACGCTATTAAGCGTTAAACTCCCGGAAGTGGGAATCGTCGTAATCTTGACCGCAATGAATGCGTTTGCTGGCGAATCAAGTGCATCGCCAAACCCAAAGTCAGTGGCAGTGAACGCGTAGGAGACGCCCTCGTTGGTCGTAATCGTCCTATCAATGCCAGTCGGTGCATCATTCACCGAATTCACATTGAACGTGATGGTGTTCGCCGACTGATCGAGATCGTCGCCGCCGTTGGTAGTTCCACCATCATCTTGAACCTGAAAGTTGAAAGTGGTGTTGCTATTTCCGTTGGAGTTACTCGCCGGCGTCCACACCAAGAGACCCGAGTTGATATTGCCGACCGAAACAGTTTGGCCAGCCGTAACCGCAACGCCATTGAGCCGCAGCGTACCCGCACCAGGAATTGTCGTAATCTTCACTGCCGCGAGTGCATTGGCCGGCGAGTCACTCGCATCACCGAATCCAAAATCACTCGCAGTTAGCGTGTAGGCTGCATCCTCATTCGTCGTGATCGTCTTATCCGTTCCGGTCGGCGCATCATTGACACTGTTCAGATTAAACGTGATTGTGTTCGCCGATTGATCAAGATCGACGCCGCCATCGGTCGTTCCGCCATCATCCTGCACTTGGAACGTGAAAGTTGTGTTCGCAGCGCCATTCGCATTCGACGCCGGCGTCCAAACCAGCAGACCCGAATGGATGTTTGCAACCGAAACAGTCTGACCTGCCGTTACGGCGATGCCGTTGAGTCGAAGATTGCCCGCGCCCGGAATCGTGGTGATCTTCACCGCCGTCAGCGCATTCACCGGCGAGTCGTTTGCATCCCCAAAGCCAAAATCACTTGCCGTAAGCGTGTAAGCGGCATCCTCGTTCGTTGTGATCGTTTTGTCCGTGCCGGTTGGTGCATCATTGACCGCCGTCACATTGAACGTGATCGTATTGGCCGATTGATCTAAATCGACGCCGCCATTGGCCGTGCCGCCGTCATCTTGAACCTGGAAAGTAAAGGTCGTGTTAGCCCCGCCATTGGCATTGGCGCCGGGTGTCCAGACTAGGAGGCCGGAGTTGATGTCAGCAACTGACACCGTTTGACCAGCCGTCACCGCGACGCCGTTGAGTTTAAGGCTTCCTGCGCCGGGGATCGTTGTGATCTCAACCGCTATCAATGCATCTGCGGGGGAGTCACTCGCATCCATGAATCCGAAGTCGGTAGCGGTAAGCGTATATGCCGTATCCTCATTGGTCGTAATCGTCTTGTCCGTACCCGTCGGAGCGTCATTGACCGAGTTGACATTAAATGAAATCGTGTTCGCGGACTGATCTAAGTCGACGCCACCATTCGCGGTTCCGCCGTCGTCTTGGACTTGGAAGGTAAACGTCGTGTTGGTAGCGCCATTCGCATTGCTGGCCGGAGTCCAGACCAACAAACCTGAGTTGATGTTGGCGACCGAAACCGACTGCCCGGCCGTGACGGCGACGCCATTGAGCTTCAAGCTCCCGCCACCGGGGATCGTCGTGATCCTCACCGCGCTCAGCGCGTTAGCAGGTGAATCGAGCGTGTCGCCGAAACCGAAGTCGCTTGCCGTGAGCGTGTAGGCCGTGTCTTCATTGGTCGTGATCGTCTTATCCGTGCCGGTCGGGGCGTCATTCACCGAAGTGACATTGAAGGTGATCGTATTAGCACTCTGATCTAAGTCGACGCCGCCATTCGCGGTTCCTCCGTCATCTTGCACTTGAAAGGTGAAAGTCGTGCTCGAAGCGCCGTTTGCATTCGCAGAGGGCGTCCACACTAAGAGACCCGAGTTGATATTCGCAACTGAAACCGTCTGGCCGGCGGTGACCGCCACTCCGTTGAGCTTCAAACTGCCTGCGCCCGGAATCGTCGAAATCTTCACCGCCGAAAGGGCATTGGCAGGCGAGTCAATCGCGTCACCGAACCCAAAATCGCTCGCCGTCAGTGCATACCCAGTATCTTCATTGG
>JBKJSI010000667.1:0-11903 GCA_046595915.1 Pirellulaceae bacterium | reverse complement strand
ATTTCGGGCATTTTGCTGTGCATTCGACAACAAAAGCATTCGGGGAGATGATCAAAAAGTCCATGCTTTATAGAGTGGGCGGTACAGAACTCGAATCTGTGACCTCAACGATGTCAACGTTGCGCTCTAACCAACTGAGCTAACCGCCCTTACTTATTCTCTCTAGCTTATCGGCCAGGACGCCGTTCCAACCTCAGCCAGAAAGGACAGTCTCCAGAACCACCCGGTGCGCGTCAAGTGGCATAAAACCGCGCCTTTTTTGCCAGATTCTTGCGAGCGAACCCGTAACTTCTCCGCCGCGTCTCTTGCCTTGCTGGGTTGGCGGCTTTCCAGGTAGCCTACTCAGCTTCAAATGAGCTTCAGGTCAGCTTGTTCCCCGGGCTTTCGCCCTCGCGAACGCTCCATCGGTTTCGCGCCTAGGTATGGAGCCAGCCGTTGGTGCATCATGGCGACTCAGAAGCAAGGGCGAGTGGAGATGGCTCGCCTTGCAGAACTTTCGCGGTGTGTACGGGAGATCCTTTGTGACGATCTCCGCCGCGTTCGGCCTGCCGACTACATCGAAATGGATACGCTAAAAGATCATGCTCAACGTCATTCTTCCCGACGGCAGCAGTAAGCAATTCTCCGAGTCGCCCGTCACCCCGCTCAAAGTCGCCGAATCGATCGGCGCCCGCCTTGCCAAAGCCGCCCTCGCTGCCGATGTCGATGGCAAAGTTGTCGGCATGGACTTCGTGTTGCCCGAGAGCGGCGACGTGAAACTCAAACTCTTCACCAAAAAAGATCCCGAAGCCCTCGCCGTCATGCGGCATAGCGCCGCCCACGTCATGGCCCGCGCCGTCATGCGCGTCAAGAAAGGCGTCCAGCTCGCCTTCGGCCCCACGATTGAGAACGGTTTTTATTATGACATGATGCTGGAACAACCCCTCTCGGAAGAAGACTTTCCGGCCATCGAAGCCGAGATGAAAAAGATCATCGCCAAAGATGAACCCTTCGAGCGCCTCGAAGAGACCAAGGAAATAGCGCTCGCGATCTGCGAAGGCATGGAACAGCGATTCAAAGTCGAGCACGTCTCCCAAGGCCTCGCCGACCACCAAACTCTCTCCTTTTACCGCCAAGGCGAGTTTCTCGATCTTTGCCGCGGCCCCCACATCCCCTCCGCAGGCACAATCGGCGCTTTCAAATTATTGTCACTCGCCGGCGCTTACTGGAAAGGCGACGCCGAGCGCGACCAGCTTCAGCGACTCTACGCCACCGCGTTCTTTTCCAAGGAAGAACTCGAAGAGCATCTCGCGAAAATCGAAGAAGCCAAGAAACGCGATCACCGCGTCCTCGGCAAACAGCTCGAGCTCTTCCACATCAGCCAAATCGTCGGTCCTGGCTTAATTTTATGGCTCCCTAAGGGCGCCATGATCCGCCAGCAGCTCGAGATTTTCATCAAAGACGAACTGCAAAAACGCGGCTACGTCGGCGTCAACACTCCCAACATCGGGCGCATCGAGCTCTACCAAATCTCGGGCCACTATCCCTATTACTCGGACAGCATGTTCACCCCCATTAAAATGGAGGATGACGAATACATGCTCAAGCCGATGAACAGCCCGCATCACATCATGATCTACAAGGCGCGCCCGCGATCTTATCGCGAGCTCCCGCTGCGCCTCGCCGAGTTCGGCACCGTCTATCGCAACGAGAAGTCCGGCCAACTCAGCGGTATGACTCGCGTCCGCGGTTTCACGCAAGACGACGCCCACCTCTTCTGCACCGACGAGCAAGTCGAAGAAGAGTTCCGCGGCTGCATCGAAATGACCATGTACGTTTTGAAATGCCTCGGATTCACTAACTATCGCGTCCGCCTCGGCTTCCGCGATCCCAAGAGCGACAAGTACGTCGGCAGCGCCGAACGCTGGGACCGCGCGCAGGCGTCCCTTGTCCAAGTCTGCAAAAACATGGGCATCGACGCCAAGGAAGAGCCCGGCGAAGCCGCGTTCTACGGCCCCAAGGCGGACTTTGTCGTCACCGACTGCCTCGGTCGCGAATGGCAACTCGGCACCGTGCAACTCGACTACAACCTGCCGAGCGAAGAGCGGTTCAACCTTGAGTACATCGGCCAAGACAACAAGCCGCATCGTCCCGTCATGATCCACCGCGCGCCCCTCGGCTCGATGGAACGTTTCATCGGCGTCCTCATCGAACACTTTGCAGGCGCATTCCCCCTCTGGCTCGCGCCAGAACAGGTGCGGGTGCTAACCGTCAGCCAAAAGTTCGACGAATACGGCCAAAGGGTCTTAGCCGAACTCCAAGCCGCCGGCTTACGCGCATCCGGCGACTTCCGCCCCGAAAAAATCGGCGCCAAGATCCGCGACGCGCAGCTTGAGCTGATTCCCTACATGTTCGTAGTAGGCGGCCGCGAAGCAGAAGAAGGCGCAGTAGCGGTCCGCGATCGAATTGATGGCGATTTAGGCTCTTTGAAACTCGACGCGGCGATTGAGAAGCTCAAGGCTGAAGTCACCGCCAAAACGGTCCGCAAAACTTTTGCGGGGGCGATTGCTGTCGCCGAAAGTGCGGCGAATGAATATTAGTTGCTGATCCCGCCCCTGCGGCGTTGAGGTTGGGCTGAGATTGGATGCCCTACAAAAAGTTCTTGTTTTTGGGAACTGGCCAACTGGCCAGCTCTCTCTCTCTCGGCCCAACTGGCCAACGTTCGCTCGACTTGGCCAGTTGGAGCCTCCCCGGAGGTGGGGGGGCGATGGGTTTCTGGCCTCATCGGCGCTTTACAGATAAGCCGCAAACCACTCCTCAATCCGCTTCTCTGTCTCAGGCGGAATCGTGTGTCCCTTGCGATGATTGTATTGGCCAATGCGGCACGGTTTGTTGAACAGTTCATGCACGCTCATCGCTGCTGCAATGAAGGGCCAGCCGCGATCGCCGTCGGCGCTTTCGCCGCCAATCAGTAAAAAGGCTCGCGGCGCGACGAGCGCCAAAAGTTCATGATGATCAACTTTGAAGTCGCGCCCGCGAATCGATTTTCCCAAATACCAATCCGCTTCCCAATTCGAAAACTTCATTCCAATTCCCCCTTCGCTGCTGACACTCACCTTGATTCGTTCGTCGAAAGCCGCCAGATACAGCACTTCCTTGGCGCCCAGCGAGTGCCCAACGGCGCCGAGTCGCGTGTTGTCGACTTCAGGTAATGAAGCCAAGATGTCGACTGCTACGAGACCGTCATAGAGCATTTTGCCCATTCCATTCATCGTGGTCTGACGCTTGAGAAGCCGATCGGCCGCTGGCTGCGCCGAGAGTGTCGTGTTGTCGGTCCATAGATAGTTGCGCGGACAAATCACAACGCGTCCTGGCTGCGCAAACTTCACTCCGAACGCCTTTTCGGGATCACCCTCCAGTCCTGCGGGCTGCCGAATAGAAAAATCGACCGTCGAGTGAAACGCGACCACGCCCGGCGTCTTCTCCGTGACTTTGGTCGGTTTGCAAATATAGGCCTCGGTAACAATGCCGGGCTCAACTTCATAGCGCACCCGCTGCCGAAGCACTCCTTCCACCATGCGATCCTCTTCGAGGATTTCTAACTTCGGAAGCTTGCGGCGTTCCTTCGGATTGACGCCGACAAATTTCGACCACCACGCTTGAAGCTCCATCGCGCGCCACAACCATTCCTTTTTGTTGGTGATGACGACTCCCGGTTCGCTCTTGAGAAGCGACGGCAACTTAGGTGCGTCAGCCGGTAACTTTGCCGGCGGCGTTTGGATTTCCTTGAGCCAAGGAACCTCTTGCTCCTCTATTGGCTCGCCCGCAAACGAACGTCCACTAAAACCACCTAAAGTTGTGAGCGAAGCCGCGCCGGCGGATTTCAACAGGTCTCGTCGCGTTAGCATTGCGAGTTCTCCTTCGATATTTGCTGTCGAATCTTGGGCGCCGAGGCCCTGCGTCACCACTTCTACTTGTTACCGGGAAGTTACTCGATACCTCACTCGACCACGATATCATGGGGCCGGCCAGTGGTTCGAAGCAATCCATTGCGGGGCGAATCCGATGAAATCGCTGTACTTGGTCTTCGCCATTCTTTTGACTACCGCTGCCACATCGACGTGGGTCCAAGAGCCCACAAGCGACCCCAAAACTATCGGGCGCATTCAGCACTCGATGGTTTGGACGGGCAAAGAAATTCTCATCTGGGGCGGCGGCTCCGAAGGGATGTTTTTCAATCACGGTCTGCGAATCGATCCGGCAACGAAATCGCGATCGGTCCTTTCTGAAAAGGGCGCGCCAGCGGGGCGTTGGGCGCAAGCCGCCGTGTGGACTGGCTCCGACATGATTGTCTGGGGCGGCCGAAATCAGTTTCCAACGCAAAGCCACTTCGCCGATGGCGCCCGATACGATCCGCGCGATGATGTTTGGAAACCGATCTCCACCGAAAATGCTCCCACAGGCCGCTCACAAATGGCCGCGATCTGGACGGGCGAGGAAATGATCGTCTGGGGCGGCTACGGAGATGTCGCTATCGCCTGGAATACCGGCGCGATCTACAACCCCAAGAGCGACAAGTGGCGGCCGATGTCGACCGAAGGCGCGCCGACCGCTCGCGTCGAACCACTTTATGTTTGGACGGGCAAAGAACTCCTCATCTGGGGCGGCATCACTCCCGAGCTCAACCGAACCTTTCAATCAGGCGCTCGCTATAACCCCACAACCGACAAGTGGACGCCGATTACCGGCAGCTCCGTCGCGCCCGATGTCTGGGGAACGCGCGCCGTTTGGACAGGCCGCGAAATGTTGATCTGGGGCGGGTCGCATCGCAATGGCGACAACAACATCAACGAAGTCGTCCAAACCGGCGCCGCTTACGACCCGGCAACCGACAAGTGGCGCGCCGTCACGAACACCGATGCACCCAAGCCAAGATTTTTTCATAGCTCCGTTTGGACGGGCTCAAGAATGATCGTGTGGGGCGGCGGCGATCAAAACGCCGAGAGCACTTCCTACAACGATGGCGGCGAATATGACCCCATCGAAGACCGCTGGACGCCCTTGTCGTGGGACAACGCGCCCCCCGCTCGCGGAATGCACACCGCGCTTTGGACCGATCACGGGATGGTCATCTTCGGCGGTGCAACGGGCGGCTCTTCGGCCTATGCGGATGACGGACTTCTTCAGCGCCGATAGTCTTCCATAAACGAGGCGATCACTTTTTTTGGTCAATTTGCTTCACCATCCAGGGCAAAATCTTGTCGCCCCAGCGTCGAGCCAGTTCACGCAGCCCCGCACCGCTGAAATGAACGCCCTTACCGCCGTTCTCGCGCAAATCTCCCGTGATTGCGTCACTGTCTGGCCCTTCGATCGCAATGCCGTCACGCCAAAGCGATGCCTGTGCGGCACGGATCTCCGTCGAGCCCGCATCGCTTGGCGTGTGATAACTCACCTGCGCGACGATCCAAGGCGCCTCCCAGCCGATTTCCTCGCGTGACGAGCGAATCAGACTTTCTAAATGGTCACGGTATTGCGCCCGTGATAACGTGCGCGTGGCGTCGGCCTGATTCGCATCACTCTCCCCTTGATGCCACAGCACCGCGCGAAATCCATTTGGCCCCAGCTGCTTCATGCGCGAGGTGAGCCGCGAAAACAGGTCGCCCTTGCTTTCCCACTTCCCCTCCGCGAGCTTGGTCACATTCCCTTCGAGCGTCGGCGGATGAGGGAACGTTGCTCCCTTGGGTAACCACTCGCGAACACTCGTCGCACCCACCCCGCACGTCACAAAGGCCACTGGCACACCCAGTTTCTCGACGAGAATATCTCCCAACGGCGGAATGAAACTCCCACCTTCGCCGCTCGCTCCGGGCTGCGGATCATTCGCCGCCCGCCAAACTCTGCCGTCAAAATTTACTGCCAAGTCCGACTTGAGGGTCTGTCGTTCCACTCCGTGATTCGCCGAATTCGATTGCCCCGCCACGACAAAGATCTCGCCAATGCCGACACGCCTGAAGTTCGACTCAGCGAGAATTTTGCCTTGAAGTAAAGCTCGCACCTGTATCAAATGCCAGCCGCCCGATGGCGCGCTTAGCTTCGCTTCGAACCTTGCATCTACGATTCGTGCTTCAACTCTTTGCCAGTCACGCATCTTTTTTCCAATCGCAAGCTTGTACTCAATCGCATCTGCTTTCGCAGCGGCTGCTCCTAGTACACCGCGAATCTCGATCTCGCCCGCCCCCTTCGAATTCCGCTGCACGACTTGATAATTAAGCGGCGAGTCGATCATCAGCCCCACGCCGCTATGCACCTTCACGAACTGCACCAGCTCCGCGCACTCAAAAAAACCGTTCCACATATTGTGGCCCTGTCCGCGCGGCACGATGAGCTGCATTGCGCCGCCCAACTTTTCATAGCGCTCCTTCATCAGCCCCGAGTTCGCCTCGAGCGGCACGACCGTGTCGACGTCGCCATGAATCGCGAACAGCGGCACTCGCGCCTTCGCAAGGTTTTCTAATCGATCGATCGGATTTAACTCGGCTAAGCGCGTCTGTAGGTCGTCCGCCGACAATTCGAATGCGCCCGCCGCTTTGGCGACGCCCGGGTAGCTCGCCACATTGCAAACCGGATAAATCCCCGCAAACGCGCCGACCTTCTCCGGATTCGCTGCCGCCCACGACAGCGTCATGAGTCCGCCGCGACTTCGGCCCAGCATCACCGGTTTGGTCGAATACCCGCGCGAAACCATCTCGCGATGTAGCGCATCAAATACTTTGTTGCCCGCCGGACTGCCATACGACTCGCCTGCATCAATTCCCGCAATCGAAATGCCCGCCTGCAAGAACTCTTCGAACATCCAGCGCTCTTCTTTGCCGGGCAACCCGGGCAGCGTCGGCGCATACCAAACCCAAGGCTTCGGGCCACTCTCGAACTGCGCGGGAATCAAGAACGCCGTCCGTCCCTGCGCGACAAAAACCTTGCCGGGTAACGGCAGATCCTTTTTCGGCGGCTCTTGCGCAGTGCACTGCGCACACAGCACCAAAAGCAAAATCGCGGCTGCCAATCTCATAAAATCATCTCCGACGTTGATCGCGCGAGCTTCGTGTTTTCAACTGGATTATGATACTTTTTCGGTTTGTCGGGTTGCGGGCTTGCGCGCTGGATGCACAAGCTGCGCGCATGCCGAAAAGAGAGTTGGTGGTTGGTGGCAATGGTGGCACGCACTCGGTGTTGCTTTTCTTGGTGGCAGTTGGTGGCAGGTGGCAGCTGGTTGGAGGGTGGTTTCCCTGGTTTCCCTCCCTCGAGGGTGGTTTCCCTGCTTGGGAAAGCAGGTGGGAAACCACTGCCAAATTGGCGCGAGGCGGTGCAAAAGGGATTGTTTTTGCAAGGTGGCCAAGATGGCCAAGATGCCCTCTTTCTGGGGTAAGGTGGCCACAAGATGCCCAAGATGGTCAGGTTTGGATGGTTGTTTGAACGACATTGTTTTGCGTCCTTCGTCATTGGTCACTCGTGATCGATTGTCGTTCCATTTTAGGACTTTAGTGGCGCTCTTTGTGCGCTATTTTTGAAAAGATGTTTTGCCACAGATTTCATGGATTAATGCGGGTAGCAGGGATGAACCCAGATGAACGCAGATGCGGGGGAGATCGTGGAAGGGCGGAAGTGGGAGGGGGCTAGGAGGTTGGATGATTTTTGAGCTTCGGATTGCTTCGATACACTGAATTCACACTGGCATAGCCAGGGGCACCCGGCGGAGATACGTTGGACATTGCTCAAACTCCCGTGCGCTCTTGGCTCGATTTGTGATACGCCCTCTCTCGATATTATGCTGCCCCCCAGATTGACTGCGTGAACAGGGCGTCGTGGCACGATCGACAGCAATCACTAATCTCTTCCCGCATCACTAATGCGTCACGGCACGACTATTGCAGCAATGCCTGGGGAAAACAGGATTTCTTCGAGGTTCGCGATCACGAGAAGGAAATGCAATGACATCTCGTCGCAGTTTTCTCAGTTCTGCCGTCCTGAGTGGCGCAGCGATGGTTTCTTCAGGCCTTTTCGCTCAGGAGCAAGCGAAGAATTCCTTGATGCCAACCCGCGGAAAGGTTCAGGATCGCCCCCTTCCAGCAAATCCGCCGGTCGCGAATAAGTACCGTTTACCTCACCGATTTGGACTGGGGGGAGTGGCCATCGGTAACGGGTTTGCGCCGACCACGGACGACGTTTCGCAACAAGCTCTTGAAACCGCATGGAATTCGGGCGTGCGGTATTTCGACACGTCGCCATTTTATGGCTTCGGCCTCAGTGAGCGGCGACTGGGGCATTTCCTGCATAACCATCAACCCGAGGAATATGTTCTTTCCACCAAGGTGGGCCGAATCTTCAAGGCAACAGATAAGGAGTTGCCCGCGTCTCTTTGGAAATCGCCTTCTCCGTTCTCTTTCGTTTACGACTACACCGCGGAAGGAACTCGGCGATCGATTGAAGATAGTTTGCAGCGCCTGGGTGTCTCGAAGATTGACATCGTTTTCATTCACGATCTTTCGCCAGATAATTTCGGCGAGAAATGGAAGGAGCAATTCGCGATCGCGGAAAAAGGCGCCATGCCGGAACTCTCTCGCCTTCGAAAAGAGGGGGTCATCAAGGCCTGGGGATTTGGGATCAACCGTCCCGAGCCAGCTCTGAGAGCGATCGAAGGATCTGATCCTGATTTGTTCCTCTTGGCAACCCAATACTCGTTGCTGGATCACGAGGAAGCGCTGACGAAAACCTTTCCCGCTCTCGAAAAAGCAGGTGTGCCGGTGGTCGTGGGCGCACCGCTCTTAGCAGGGTTTCTCGCCGGGCGCGACCGCTACCTCTACGGTGATAGCATTCCCGATGGAGCTAAAGAGAAGAGGAAGCAAATCGTCGAAGTGACCGATTCCTTTGGGGTCGATTTACGAACGGTGGCTCTACAATTCGCGGCGGCGCCGGCCATCGTTTCTTCGGTGATTCCCGGGGCGCGCACCGCCGAGCAAATCCATGCAAATGTGGAATCAATGAAGGTCGAGATTCCGGGTGAGTTATGGGCAACGCTCAAGAAGAAACGACTCATCCACGCAGACGCGCCGCTGCCAACATTCGCGGCTACGCGCTAGATCGATCCATGAGTTGGCCGAAGCCTTCGTCGATTTCCGACCGCGAAGGCCGAACCGTTTCATGGATGACCTCTCCGTCCTGCATGAAGATGAGCGTCGGCCAAAGCTTGACTCGAAACGATCGCCCGAGCCGTTTTCCTTTTCCATCTTCGATCGCGAGATGCTTTACTTCAGAATGCTTGGCCAGCGCCGACGCCAAGTACGACTGGATCGCTTGGCAGTGAGGACACCAACTCGCGCCGAATTCGATCAGAACCGGGCCAGTAAGCTGGTCGACTTCTTCCCGCGTCGGTTCTGTCATCGTTCTTAATTCACCGATCTGTGACGTCGCCTCACTTAGAACGCCATCCGAAAAGGGGGACAGGCGCCCTGCATTTTGTGATAGCTCGATAGCGCAACTAATAGATCCGGGAGCCAGTCCCCCTTTTCGGATGGCTTCTTACTCATACAAGCATACTCAAACCGCCCCGACCGGCCCTCTCGTTGCTGCAATCGTACGATGCGCCGGAGGATCAGAGGCGGGAAAGGAATCGTCGCTCGCTTCGTCAATCCGCCGGTCGAGTTGTAATTTGGAGAGCCTGTCACCCTCAATTGCGGAGAGCAAGCGATTCTCCGATTCCAGCATCGCCTGAGCTAGGCGAGTGAACAGGAAGTAGCCCGCCACGGCGGCAGTGATGACGCCCACGACCGACAGAATTGCGCGATTCATGGCGGTACTCCTTGAAGAGGCTTGAACGCCCACGAAAAACGCAATTCTGGCGCCACGATTGCTCTTGATGCTGCGGACTCGGAGGAAAAGTACCAGTAAGGAAGGTCGAACCGGGCAGGCAAGGTAATGACAAGCGCCGTCAGCAAAGCAAATCACTCACTGAAACTCGGAGATCTTCTCGAGACAGCAATCCCCGCCCGTGATGATGCGCAAATTGAAATTCGGGAAATCCTGGAGAACTTTGGTACAAGTGCTTATGGCCCCGCGATTCTCTTTTTTTCGCTCATTGAATTGCTGCCGTTCATCAGTGCGATCCCGGGAATGTTCATCTTCACTTCGTCGGCCATGATCGTGCTGGCGTGCCAATTATTGATGGGGCGGCCTTCCCCCTGGTTACCAAACTGGGTGCTCAATCGCCGCTTCTCTCGAGTTAACCTGCGCGAGAGGCATGAGCGTTGGAAACCTTGGACCAAAAGAATGGAAGCCCTTGTTCGCCCGCGATTGGAGTTCATGCTCGCCCCGCCCTTTCTCCAGTGCATCGGCGTGCTCTGCATCGGCCTAGCGCTGAGCTTTTTTCCTCTGGCGCCCATTCCCGCCTCCGAGAAAGTGCCGGCGTTTCCCATTGCGATCTTCGCTCTGGCCATTACCGCTCGCGACGGCGCATTGGCCATTCTTGGATTCATACTTTGCGGCACTTCGATTGGTCTTCTGATCTACTTTTGGCCAACGTTGATCGAGGTCGGTCTAAAGGGGCTAGAGATGGTTGGAGTGTAGCGCGACGCAGTCCAAGCAGTTGCGGCGAATGACTTCCGAAGTGTTGAATCGGCACTTCAGCGAGCCGTGCGATGCAGTGAAACCTTTATATGCATTTAGGAGTTCAAGCAATGTCTAGCTCGGCTTCAACCGCGTTACCTGTCCGCGCCGGTGTTTTTGCAACCGCTTCTGAAGTAGAAGCGGTGATTAATAAACTTTTTGCGGCCGGCTTTACCCACGATGAAATCGCGGTCGTGTGTTCAGACCATGCAATGCAAGAGCACTTTCGAGAATTTGCCCAAGCGCCTGCGGGCGCCAATCTGCCGACCGCTGCCGCTGCGGGCGGCATCACCGGCGCTGCACTAGCAGGGATAACTACTGCTGCAATCGGCTTTGCGACTGGGGCATTACCTGTTGCAATCATTGGAGGCGCTGGAGCGATGACGGGTGGAGTCGTTGGAAGTTTGCTCGGTGCGTTGCTCACTCGCGGCGGCGAACCGGAGTCCGCCGATTTCTACGATCAGGCTGTACAGAAAGGACTGTTACTCGTTGTTGTGGAAAGGCGATCTGGCGACAACATTCACGAATCGCTGGCGACAGCCGAACAGATTTTTTCGGAATCTGGAACGCGCCCACTGCCTCTCCCCGAAGGTTGATTCGCATTCACCACCTCCGGCAAGTGCATCACGGATGAACTGCGATTGTAAAGACCTTGCGAGATGGCTCGGGCCCGAGCGTTCGCAACACTGCCGCTGGCCCGATTCGTCCGGGTGCGATTCGTCCGGGTGCGGTGCTTCCGTGTGGAGACGTCGCGCGGTTGATTGCAGTGCGGTTGACCCTAGTGTGTTCGTCGAGTGTCGACTCTTCGAAGCCACCTTCGTCAGCACGGTCTTCGTCAGCACGGTGTTCTGCCGATTCAAAAAACGATCAGACGCCTGGAGAGCTGGCCGGGCGCGCCCGGCCTAATGTCTAAGACGTCTTTTCGCCAGTTCTATCCACTCTTTCGCTTGACCTTCGTCGTAGTGGCCGCCTTTTTACGTCCCGATTTTTTCTCCGCAAGGCTTTTCTTGAGGGCGTCCATGAGATTGATGATGCGGGGAGACTCGACTGGCGCCGAGTGAATGACTTTTTTTCCTTTGATTTTCAGCTCGACGAGTTTCGCAACCTCTTCGGCAAAATGGTCGGTGTAGTCTGCGATATCGAAATCATCGTTTCGGTAGTTCTCAAGTAACGTTTTCGTGAGGGCGAGTTCTTCCTTCTTGAGCTCCACGCTCCCCATGACGTTTCACTCAAGAAGTAAGAACTCGCCCTCACGAAAACGTTACTTG
>JBKJSI010000029.1:0-3378 GCA_046595915.1 Pirellulaceae bacterium | reverse complement strand
GTCTAAAACGTGGCCTCCAATCTGATCGATCCCCGTACGCTTAAAGGCTTTCGCGACTACCTTCCCGAGGCGATGATCCCGCGCGAAAAGCTGATGGCTACGGCGCGGAGGGTTTATCAATCCTTTGGCTTCAGTCCGATTGATACGCCGGCGCTGGAATATTTCGAGATCCTCAATGGCAAAGGCGGCGAAGAGTCCGATCGCTTGCTCTACAACTTTGAGGACCAAGGTGGTCGCCGGGTCGGCATGCGATTCGACTTGACGGTGCCACTGGCCCGGTTTGTCGCCCAGCACCACAACGAACTTGGTACGCCGTTCAAACGCTACCACATCGCCCCGGTCTGGCGCGGCGAGAATACGCACAAGGGTCGTTATCGCGAGTTCGTGCAATGCGACTTCGATACGATCGGCTCCAAAGGCGTCATGTCCGATATCGAAACGGGCATCGTCATTCATGAGCTGTTGCGCGCGATTGGATTTGATCGCTTCAAGATTCGCGTCAACAATCGCCAGATTCTCAGTGCGCTGTTAGCGCAGCTTGAGCTCAGTGACAAGACGGTGGCAGTGCTTCGATCGCTTGATAAGCTCGGCAAGATTGGTCGCGAGAAGGTCATCGAAGAGATGGGCGCCGCCGCTGGCGTCTCTGCTGAGAAAGCCGCCGAAGTGCTCGATATTTGTACGATCACCGGCGACTCTGATTTTGTGCTTTCATCACTTGCCGCTAAGCTCAAAGGCAACGAACTCGGCGAAGCGGGCGTCGAGCGGCTTAGCGCCGTGCTCAGTGGCATGAAGGTCGCCGGCGTATCTTCCGATCGAGCTGAGATCGATGTCTCGATCGCGCGCGGTCTTGATTATTACACCGGGATGATTTTTGAAACTTTTCTAGGCGACTTGCCCGGTATTGGTAGCGTCTGCTCCGGCGGGCGGTATGACAATCTCGCTGGACTGTTTACCAAAGTCGAACTCCCTGGCATCGGCGCTTCACTCGGCCTTGATCGGCTGCTCGCGGCGATGCAGGAGCTGAAGCTCATCGAACCGATTCGCACGCCGGCGCCGGTGCTGATTGTTTACTTTGATAAGAACCTCTCGCACGAGTATTTGAAAATCGCGACATGGCTCCGCCAGGCGGGCATTGGCTGCGAGATTTTTCCTGATCCCATCAAACTCGGTCAGCAACTTTCGTACGCCGATCGCCGTGGGCACTCGATTGCAATTCTGATGGGTGATCGGGAATTCGCCGGCGGCATGGCCCAGGTGAAGCATTTGGCTAGCCGTCAAACTACCGAGGTTCCCATTGCTAATGATGGAGCCTCTCTCATCGAGACGATTGGGACGCACCTGAAGGCAAGCTGAGATTCAAAAGATCGTTAGAATGTCATAAATGCGGAATATCGCTGGCAATTGAGCTGCAAATACGGAACAATTGCTCCCAAGATCGGTTTAATCGACGGGCGTTTCTGCGCCTGGAATGCGCGCAGTGCTCCACATCTTATCCGCCCACTCATCTGCCAGAGGGAAAAACTTATGAAGCTTCGTTTCCTTAACTACCTATTCTGCCTGCCTTTACTGGTTGGCGTCGCGACGAGTGCGACTGCGGAAGATTGGCTCCGCTTTCGTGGTCCCGATGGTTCCGGCATCGCGCCGGACAAGATGCCGGTGCCCACGAAGTTCAGCCCCACGGAAAACCTGAAGTGGAAGTGCGAACTCCCTGGCTCTGGCGTCTCCTGCCCTGTGGTGGTCGGCGACAAGGTGTTCGTGACCTGCTACTCCGGCTACGGCCTCGATCGCAATAGCCCCGGCGACATGAAAGAACTGAATCGCCACTTGGTTTGCGTCAATCGAGCGGATGGCAAGATCCTTTGGAAATCAACCGTCGATGCTTTTCTTCCGGAAGATCAATATGCCGGCGCCGGCGTGCCTGAACATGGTTATGCCAGCCACACTCCAGTTTCCGACGGCAAGAATATCTATTGCTTCTTCGGCAAGTCAGGCGTCTATGCCTATGACCTTGAAGGCAAAGAGCTTTGGCATGCCAGTGCGGGCACTGGTTCTGATCGCCCCAAGTGGGGATCGTCCTCTAGCCCCATCTTGTACGAGAATTTGGTGATCGTGACAGCCTCCGCCGAAAGCGGCGCGCTCGTTGCTTTTGACAAAGCATCAGGCAAGGAAGTTTGGCGTGAAGAAAATGATGGTCTTCAGGGCGTTTGGGGAACTCCGACTTTGGCGAAGGTCAAGGAAGGACAAACCGACCTCGTGATCGCCGTGCCGAATGAAGTTTGGGGCCTCAATCCCGAAACCGGCAAGCTTCGCTGGTTTTCAACGGTGCAAGCTGGAGGCGGCGCAGGCGGCCCTCCAGGTGGTGGTGGCGGACCTCCCGGTGGCCCTGGCGGTGGTGGTGGTGGGCGCGGTGGCGGCTCTCCTGCGCAGTTCAATTCCAGCGCCGTTGTTTCCGATGGCGTCGTTTTTGCGATCGAAGGTCGTGGCGGCACATCCGCAGTGAAACTGGGCGGCAGCGATGACGTGACCAAAACGCATGTCGCTTGGACCGCAACGAGCAGCAATCGCTTCGGCTCGCCAATCGTCTATGAAGGCAAGGTCTACTACATCTCCGGCGGCATCGTGAACTGCCTTGACGCCAAAACCGGAGAGAATGTTTACAAGAAGCGTCTTAACGGAGAAGAAGCTCCTGCGGCCGGACCTGGTGGTCCTGGCGGTGGATTTGGAGGTGGCCGAGGTGGTCCTGGCGGACCTCCGGGCGGCGCTCCTGGCGGCGCAGGTGGACCTCCTGGCGGACCCGGCGCTGGCGGTCGTGGTGGCCCACCAGGCGGACCTGGCGGTCCCGGTGGCGGACAGAGAGGTGGCGGTGGACGCGGGGGATTCGGCAGCGAATACTCCTCGCCGGTCGTTGCCGATGGCAAGATCTATTACGTCACCCGCGGCGGCGATATTCATGTTCTCAAGCTTGGTGACAAGTTTGAGTCACTCGCTGTCAATCGTGTGACGCCAGACAAGGAAGATTTCAGCGCGACGCCTGCGGTTTGCAATGGTGAATTGATTTTGCGATCGAATAAGGCGCTGTACTGCGTGGCTGAGACGAAGAAGTAGAATTGATTCGCAATAAAGCGAGCCAGTTGTAACTCAAAACCCATCTCGCCTTTTGAAGGCGGGGTGGGTTTTTTTGTGAGCTTTTTTGGAAACCTCCATTCGCGCCGAAAACCAAGTCGAAACTGCGAGTCATAGGAAAGCAATGTCAGTTCTGGTGATTGCATCCTGCGCCCGTTAGACTGTCGCACCTATTGATGGCGGAATTACAACGAAAGAAGGATTTTCGTCAGCCAATCCAGCTCGGTTTTTGGGTTACGGGAAATCAACCGTGCC
>JBKJSI010000011.1:0-3205 GCA_046595915.1 Pirellulaceae bacterium | reverse complement strand
CGAACAGGTGTTCGAGCACTTCTTCCGTCATTCCGCAGCCGTTATCTGATACTTGCAGGAGCGCCTGTTCGCCTAGTTGAGAAAGGCGAACGACGACTCTGCCGCCGTCATCACATGCGTCTAGTGCGTTGGTGACTAGGTTGAGAACCACTTGCTTTAGTTCTTGAGGATTGACCCGCGCCTTGACGCTTGCGGGGTCGTAGTATTCGATCGTCTTGGTTTTATAGAGCGGTCGCACCATAAGGAGCATGTCGGATACGACTTCTTGCAGATCGGTATCGCGGCGCGAGGCATCGCCAATACGTGAGCAATCGAGCAGGCGTTCGGTGATGCCTTTGATGCGGAAGGATTCATTGACGATCGCGCCGAGATAGCGGCGGAAGACTGGCAGATCATCGCCTAGGGGATGTTGGTCATCTTCTTCGTCGATTTCGATGCGATCTCGCAGGGACTCGGCCATCATGGCAATCGATTGGAGTGGGTTGTTCACTTCATGGGCGACGCTGGCGGCCAAGAGTCCGAGGCTCGCCATTTGTTCGCTACGCACCACTTCGCGGGTGCGCTGCTTGACTTGGCCATCGAGGTCTTCGCGGATTTCTTGGAAGCGCGAGGTCATGCCATTCATGGCGGCGGCGAGTTTGGCCATTTCGTCGTCGGAGGAGAGATCGATGCGGTGGGAGAAATCGCCGTCGACCGCGACGCGATGTGCTCCACGCATCAACACACGCAGCGGCTGAATAACCCACATGTAGGAGAAGAAAACGAGTAAGACGAGCATCGCCGCGGCGCCGCCGGTTGAGGCAAACACAAACGCCATCCGCGCGCGATATTCGCCGCGCGTTTGCAGTGCGCACTTGCCCATGCGGTCGTGCAAATAGCCCGGCAATTCCTTAGACAACGCGCTCAGTTCGTCGATGTCGGAGAAGAGGGAACGTGCGGCCTCGGGCTCAAAGAGCCAATGATAGTAGTTCTTTGATTCCTCTTCCGCCTTCAATCGCGTTTCGATCTTGGCGATGTAACTTTCCATCTCGCTCACGATGCGAGATTCGTTGTCGGTCTTGCCGAGCGATTGATCATTTGGCTCAGCTTTTTTGAGCTGGATTCGATAGGCTTCGAGCGATTCGCGCACTCTGCCCAGTGTCAAGCTAATTCGCCACTGCTTGGTTTCTCGTCTTGGGCGGAAATTGGCCGCGGGTTTGGGGACTTCGGAATCGCTTGGAGCATTCTCTTCGGCACCTAGAACGCCGGCGACCGACGAATGGTCTAGCGAGGACTCTTTCATCTCGCCTTCTAGTTCGCGGCAGATGAGCACTAACTCATGCACGTTGGTGGCGAGCGTGTTGCCTAGCGGAATTTCGAGCGATCGGCGGCTGACGGCTTCGGCGAGGTCTCGGTGCGCATAAACTCCATTGATCCCGCTGGCCGCCAATAAGGCGATCACCAGGAACAGCATGCTCACGCAGATGAGCATCTTCGTTCGAATGGAGAGTTGCTTGAGCACTTGCGTGCCTCCGTCGTTCGGCGTGAACGACCTTGCGCGGAGTCTAATCGCGGCGGCAAAAGAGGGGCAAGGCAAGCCTCTCGATTCGTTAAAACTCGCCGCTAGCAGTGCAGTCGCTGGCAATCGCGATTGACCCTAGTCGCTGCAAGTCGGTAAGCTCGCCCTGCTAACCTCCTCTAGCGTGGCAAGGACGCCGCTATGTCGCCTCGAACAATGCCCTTCCACTCCACTGGCGCAACTTCTGGCTGTAACCTCTGTCAGGGCGTCGAATTTGAGACCGTAGGCCTCAAGGACCGCAAGCAAAAGCCGCTTCACACGGTGGTCTGCAAGCGTTGCGGGCTTGTTTCACACGGCACGATTCCCAGCGAAGCGGAAATCGCCCGTTACTACGAGAATGAGTATCGCAAGGATTACCATGCTGAGCTGACGCCATCGCCGCAGCGTGTTGTCCGGGAATGGAAGCGCGGCCAAGAGCTTCTACAGCGGATGCAGCCCTTTCTGCGGCCGAAAGATCGAGTATTCGAAGTCGGCGCGGGGATCGGCTGCAACGTGAAGCAGTTTGAGCTCGCGGGCTTTCGGGCCAGCGGAATTGAGCCCGGCGATGGGTTTCGCAAATATTCTCGCGATCAACTCGGCGCCCAAATCACCGGCGGTTTCCTCGAAGACCAGAAGGGAGAATCGCAATTTGACGTGGTGCTTCTCGTCCATGTCCTTGAACATTTACGCGACCCACTCGCGTCACTGACACACCTTCGCAAAATGCTTCAGCCGGGTGGACGGCTTTATGTCGAAGTGCCCAATGTGGCCGGGCCGCATGCCGCGCCTGGAAAGCTGTTTCACTACGCTCATATCTTCAATTTCACTCACCTGACGCTTCGCATGCTCGGTGAGGCCGCAGGTTTGACGGTGAAACACCAATTTACGCCGCTTACCAATAAGAACGTTGCGATCCTGTTTACCAAAGGCTCGCAACAAAAGTGGATTCTCAATCCCGAAAGTTATGCCCACACGATGTCGGGCCTCAAGCGTTACTCGCAACTTACCTACCATCTACGGCCTAGCTACTGGGTTGAGCGAGTTTCGACGATCGCCCGTCATTCATCGGCGCGAATCGGGGCGAAGAGCCGGGCGAAGGCGATTGTGACGCGATGTCAAGGAGCCAACTCCACGCTTGGGACAGCGAAGGCCGCGTAATTGAGGTGGATTGGCTCACAAAGGTTCCTCAGTTTTCGAACGCCAATTGCCAAGTCAGCTCCAGCAATTTGCGACAGTCTTCCTCCGATTCGGTCCAAATTACACAGGCTTCTTCTTCGCAATCATCAAAATGCAACTGGGATACTTCCGGATGCTTTTCTTGCATCGCGATTTTAATTGCCTCTCCCCAGCCATAGCCATCGGGCTCGATCCCCTGCTCCGCCAAGCCGTCATTTGCCGCGTCGAATGCGTCGTCGCCCGGCTCGAACTCAAGTTGCCAGGCTAGGGGGACGTCTCGCCCGTTGATTGACGTGCCTGCCATCAAAGTGAGTACCAGAGGATTCCATCGCAAGTCCTCCCAGAATCCATCACCTTCCTCTAAGCGTTCGGCGAGGTTCGCGGGAATCTTCCATTGCGGCATTTTTCGCATTTCTGTGCCTCTCCAACAAATACAATCGCTCAACAATTCTCGACACTTAACTCTTGGCATGGGCGTTTTGTACTCGTAAT
>JBKJSI010000670.1:0-2683 GCA_046595915.1 Pirellulaceae bacterium | reverse complement strand
GAATGGTCTTCGGCGTTTTTGGTTTGGTTGGAGCCGATTTGGCCGCTGTCGACTTGGCGCCGGCCGAACGTGTTATCGTCCCAAAGCTGATTTGATTGGCGCTGCCAGAATCCTCCGAATCGCTCACTCTCGCCCGGGCGACCGGCCTAGCCTTGATCTTCTTCGGCAACTCACCCGGCTCTGAGTCCTGCCCAAAGCTCGCCGCCAGCGGCCCAATGGCCAGCGTCGCGCCCAAAAAGAGTGCAGCGACGCGTCGATAGCGTCCGCCGTTAGTCGCCCCCGGAATCGTTTGGCGATTCCGAGCTGTAATTAGGTGCTTCTTGCGTGATCGCGATATCATGGGGGTGGCTTTCTCTCACGCTCGCGGGCGAGACTTGGATGAACCTGGCTTCCGTGCGTAGTTCTTCAATACTTTTCGCGCCGCAATAACCCATTCCGGCGCGAAGCCCCCCGACAAGTTGATACACGAAGTCGCTGAGCGCTCCCTTAAAAGGAACTCGCCCCTCAACTCCTTCGGGCACCATTTTTCCGTTCCCGGCGCCGCTTTGTCGGTAGCGTTCGCTGGAACCTTTCACCATCGCACCGAGCGATCCCATTCCCCGGTAACTCTTAAAAGAGCGACCCTGAAACAAAATCGTCCGGCCCGGACTCTCCGCGACTCCCGCAAAAAGTCCGCCAATCATCACGGCATGAGCACCAGCGGCGATCGCCTTCGTTACATCACCAGAAAAGCGGATACCGCCATCGGCAATGATGAAGACGCCAAATTCCTTGGCCGCTTTCGCAGCCGCGTGAATCGCCGAGATCTGAGGCACACCCACACCCGAAATGATGCGAGTCGTGCAAATCGAACCGGGCCCAATGCCGACTTTCACAGCATCCGCGCCCGCTTTGCAAAGATCCCGGCAGCCGTCCGCCGTAGCCACGTTACCCGCGACCACGTCGATGTCCCACCGTTTCTTGATCTCCTTGACCGTCTCGATAACGTTCTTGGAGTGACCGTGCGCACTATCCACAATCAAGACATCAACGCCCTTGGCAATCAGGTTGGCGGCTCGGTCGAAGTCGTGAACTCCGACCGCGGCGCCGACTCGCAGCCTCCCCATGCTGTCTTTGCAAGCATGCGGAAACCGCTTCATCATGTCGATGTCTTTGATCGTGATGAGGCCTGTCAGGCGTCTGTTTTCGTCAACCAGGAGAAGTTTCTCCACCTTTTTACCCGTTAAAATCCTCTCAGCTTCCTCAAGCGATACATTTCCCGTAGCCGTAACAAGTCCCTCACGCGTCATAACTTCACGGATCGGCTGCTCGCCCTTCTCCAAAAACCGCAAATCCCGCCGTGTTAAAATTCCCACCAACTTGCCATCCGCCTCGGTGATCGGCACGCCCGAGACGTTGTGCTGCTCCATCAACTCCTTCACCCGCGAGACCGGAGCATCGGGAGCTAGCGTCTTAGGGTCGCGAATGATCCCATTCGCCGACCGCTTCACAATGTCGACTTCCTGCCCCTGCTGGTCGATCGACATGTTCTTATGAATGACGCCGAGCCCACCCTCCTTGGCCAGCGCGATCGACATCGCGCTCTCGGTCACGGTGTCCATAGGCGAACTCAGCAGCGGCACCTTCAGCTGAATCCGCTTCGTCAGCGAGGTCGCAACATTCACTTCCGCAGGAACCACTTCGCTATACCGCGGTTCCAAAAGCACATCATCAAAAGTAATAGCCCGGTACTGAATCAAGTCTTGCATCACGCTTCTCCGCACGGTCCGGGGAATCTTGCATTATTGCGAGCTCGGTTTTTTGGCGAAAGGGGCCGGTTTTTCTCGCTAGGGTGATATAAATTCAACCTGACCGTTCGAACGATTGCCGAGGCAAGTCGATGGAAAAGTACTACTGGCCGTTTCCAACCGATCAGGCGAACCGCAAGTCGATCGCCTTACAGTGCGAAATCGTCGAATGGATGCAGGTTGCCTTTGCTGAAGGGTTTTCTCCTTGTGTCGAAAATGGCAGCGCTTTCGTACTAGGGGAAGCTTCGAAGGCTCGCTCTGCGGCGTTAGTAAATCGAGGTCCTCGAAACGGGTATGAGCCTTGGCTCACGGATGGCGAGCAGATAGTTCGCTTGGCGTCGGTCTATACCTCTCCAAATGGCGAAAACGCTTGCATTTGCGTAAGGCCCCCATTTCGCGCAGCGGCCTATTTGGCTATTGAGTGGATGCGCGGCCGATCCATTGATTCGCTTCTGGCCGATTTTGAGTTTGTCGGCGGACGGCCGGAAGGAATTGTGCTACGCCGCGAGGTCAATTGGGCTACGTTCCGAGTAGCGGATATCGATTGAAGCTGTGCTGGTGCAATTGAGCGCGCTGGTTGACTGCACGACCAGTACCGCTGTGCATCTCGATTCTACTTCGCAAACTCCAGCGTATACGCCACATCCGCGAAGTGAAACGTCACGTAATACTGCTCCACTGTAATATCGAACCGCAACATCAAACCGCGACGGAAACATCGCCTCGACCAAGAACATCTCTAGACGATGCGCCGCAACTTCACTCCGCCGTGGTTTATCCGGCGCGACTTCGCCTCACTATCACCCTGCGACCAGTCGATAGGTGCGCATCCGCAATCTCTTCCGCGCCATCTGTCCTTACCGGTCCAGTCCCTGCCGCCTTGCTAGCCGCCAAAG
>JBKJSI010000532.1:0-5204 GCA_046595915.1 Pirellulaceae bacterium | reverse complement strand
CCGTGAAGGAGGCTTTTGACTACGACTGGATTTGACCTACCTTTCCAGTAGGGCATGCGCTGAGGTTGCGCACCCAAGGAACGCGGTTGCAAAGGGACGAAGTATGAGCGGTTCGGGCGCAAGCTTGCTGGGCAGTTGGTTGGGCCAAGTACCAAGCATGAAACCGGAGCCAGTCGCTGCGCCGGAGGGTCCGCAAGCGTTCGCAGCCGTGAGCGAGCCCGCAGTGGTTGCGGCGCCGCGCCCTGTATGTGAACCACCTCCGGAACCAGAAGTACCAAGGCCCTCATCGCCAGCCCATGCCGAGTCCGAGCTGGCGCGGGCGATCGAGCGAGTCAATCGTTTGGCAAAAGGGCCGGACAAACTGGGCCCAGAATCGAAGCCTGACGCCAAGTCGTCTCCGACCGGAGACTTTGTTCCTCTCTCACCCTCTAGTTATCGCGACGCTGAGATCTCTGACTCGGAAACATCCGCATTATCGCTCAAGTTCCTTTTGGCCTCGGGCGATGTATCGGGCCGGGCTATTGCGGATCAATTGAAGCTGCCATTTCTGTTGATCGAACCAACGCTGCGTCAAATGAAGTCGGATCAATTGGTGATCTACCGCTCCAGCGCGCCGATGAATGATTATGTCTATCAGCTGACTGATCTCGGCCGCGAACGGGCGCGACGTGAAGCGGAGCACTGCACCTACTTCGGCGCAGCTCCGGTCAGTTTGAAGGATTATGTAGCAAGCGTCGCTCGCCAGACGCTGACGAAGCAAAATCCGAACATGGAAGATCTCAAGCGAGCATTCAGCGATTTGCTCGTGAATCAAAAAATGCTTGTCCGTTTGGGCCCAGCGGTGAATTCAGGCAAGGGTATGTTCCTCTTCGGTGCGCCGGGCAATGGAAAGACGAGCATCGCGGAGCGCGTGACGAGGGCGTTTGGTGAGTTCATTTGGGTTCCTCGCACCTTGGGAATCAGTGGCGAGTTGATTCGCCTTTTCGATCCCTCGATTCATGAAGAAGCGCCGCTCACCGGTATCTCGGTCGATGAAGCGAAGATTGACAAGCGTTGGATTCGCATTCGCCGTCCCACGGTGGTGGTCGGTGGTGAGCTCACGATGAGCAATCTTGAAATCAACTACAACAAAACGACCGGCATCAGCGAAGCGCCAGTCCAGCTCAAGAGCAACTGCGGCACGCTCGTGATCGACGACTTTGGCCGGCAGCGAATGAGCGTCGATGAGCTTCTCAATCGCTGGATCGTGCCGCTCGAAAAGCGTTACGACTATCTCAACCTTGCGAGCGGCAAGAAAGTCCAAGTACCTTTCGATCAACTCGTGATCTTCTCGACGAACCTTGTGCCAAAAGATCTCGTCGACGACGCGTTTCTCCGCCGTATTCCCTATAAGATCGAAGTGATCGATCCGAATGAGGATGAGTTTCGCCAACTCTTCAAGATCATGGCGCCAAAGCTCGGCTTTGAATTTCGGCCTGCTCCGGTCGATTATCTGATTCAAACACACTACCTCGCCAAGAATCGCCCTTTCCGCGCATGCCAGCCGCGCGATCTCTTGAGCCAGGTTCGCAATCTTTGCAACTTTATGAAAGCGCCGTTGGAACTTTCCAATGACTACTTCGACGCAGCGGTCGAAAATTACTTCGCGATCATGGGATAGAGAACAGCCCGCCGGCTTGATTGCGAATTGACTCACAGCATTTCGGCGCATACAACCCTTCAGTTGTTGAGCGCCCAATAGCTGCGAGTGAAACATTATGGCCAAAAAGTCCGCAAAAAGGATTGCGACGAAGAAAGCTCCTCCCAAAAAAACCGGTGCGAAAGCAAAGCCAACCGGGCCGGTCGATCTCAAATCACAAGTCAAGTCGATCATGGCGAAGCTCGAAGGCTTGGCGACGCCCAAAATCCGCGATGAGATGGGACCGCGATATGGAGTTCACACCGACAAGGCGTATGGCATCGCGGTGGGAACGCTACATAAGGTCGCCAAGGAGATCGGCAAGAATCACGAGCTAGCAGTCGCGCTCTGGGACACCGGTTGGTATGAAGCCCGAATGCTCGCGTCCTTCATCGACGAGCCCGATAAAGTAACACCGCAGCAGATGGAGAAGTGGTGCAACGATTTCGATAACTGGGGCATCTGCGATACGGTCTGTTTCAAACTCTTCGATCAATCTCCACATGCCTTCGCGAAGATTTCTAAGTGGTGTAAGCGAAAAGAAGAGTTTGTGCGCCGCGGCGGATTCGCGCTGCTGGCTTGTGTCGCGCTGCACAACAAAAATGCCGATGAAGAGCAGTTCGCAAAGTGCCTGCCCCTTATCAGAACCTCTGCGGATGATGAACGCAATTTCGTAAAAAAGGGTGTCAGTTGGGCGCTGCGGTCGCTTGGGTATGTGCAAAGTCACTCTATCCGCCAAGGCGCACTCGCTCTGGCGAGGGAGTTGGCGAGTTCTGAGAACTCTGCGGCGCGGTGGATTGGGAAGGATGCGGTGAAGTCGTTGGAAAAACAGGCCGTGAAGAAAGCACTCAGGAAGAAAGTATAGCCAGTACATATTCCCTTTCGCGACCGGCCCATCCTGTCTTTTGGCACAGATCATGCTCCCGATGGCATTCGTTCCTGGCGTTCGAAAGTGCCGTAGGTTGTCGCCCAAATTTCTCTTAAGATTCACCTCAGCCAATTGGTGGCCAGTTCCGCCAATAACTTTATGATCGCTTAGTGCCGTAGTCCGGAACTTTTGCGGCTGGTTGCACATCAAACCGCGAGTTGGGAGATTGCTCGCGTGGCCAGTCTTTCGGCGTTTTTCAGTTGCGTGAAAACTGCCGAGAACTCTTGACGGAAAGGGAGCTCATTATGAGTTTGGGTCGCGTTTGGAGTCTGCTGGGTACTTTCGGAAAGGGAATTGAGGCTTCGCGAAGGGCAACGCGAAAGAGATCCCAGCGCCGTGACCTATTCCTTGAATCGCTCGAATGGCGACAACTTCTAGCGGCAAATCTGACAACCAGTGTTGTCGATTATTCGGAGAGCCGCGTCATCGTTCGCTTCGAAGGCCAGCAGCAGCCGACCGGTCTCGTGAGCAATATGCTTCAGAATGATGTGGTACTTTCCGAAAGCGGCAATGTTCATCGATTTGATCTGCGCAGCGGATATGAAATGGACCAGGTGCTAGCGGCGCTTTCCTCGGCAACAGGCGTGATTTTTGCGCAAGCCGATCGCCGTATTCAATCTGCTGTCACACCGAATGATCCTTCCTTTTCGCAGCTTTGGGGCCTGAGCAGCACCAGCGATATTGATATCGATGCGCCCGAAGCCTGGGATACGCAACGCGGCAGCGCGAGCACGCTCGTCGCGATCATCGATACCGGTATCGATTACACGCATGTCGATCTGGCCGCAAATATCTGGACGAATCTTGGAGAGATCGCTGGCAACGGCCGCGACGATGATGGGAATGGGTATGTGGACGACATCCATGGATATGACTTCGCGAACGACGATGGCAATCCCATGGATGACAATGATCATGGCACGCATGTCGCCGGAACGATTGGCGCGGTAGGGAACAACGGCATCGGTGTAACCGGCGTCAACTGGAATGTGAAGATGATGGCGCTCAAGTTCCTGGACGCAAGCGGCTCCGGGTATGATAGCGACGCCATCCGGGCGCTCGACTATGCGGTGCGCATGGGCGCCAAGGTTTCTAACAATAGTTGGGGGGGCGGGGGCAGTAATCCCGCATTGGCTGACGCGATCAATCGCGCGCGAACTGCCGGACACATTTTTGTTGCGGCAGCCGGAAATGAAGGCGCCAATAACGATGTGACGCCGAACTACCCATCGAACTACAACTACGACAACATCATCGCCGTCGCTGCCATCGGCACGACAGGCGCCCTGCCGACTTGGTCCAACTATGGCGCCACAACAGTCGACCTTGCCGCCCCGGGCGTGAACATCCTTAGCACGCTTCCTGGCAATCAGTATGGTCGACTCAGCGGTACTTCTATGGCGACGCCGCAGGTGACCGGCGTGGTCGCGCTGGTGATGAGTCAGTTTCCGACTTACACCTACCGCCAAGTGATCGATAAGGTGTTGGCGTCGGTCGATATGTCGTCGCAATTGACTGGTAAAGTAGCCACAGGCGGCAGGCTCAACGCGGCCAAGGCCATTTCAGGCGGCGTTACCAATCCTCCGCCGGCGATCGCACCCGGCCCTTATGCGATTGCAAGTACGGTAACCGGATCGACGAGCGGGATCACTTCGCTCGTCACTCAGTTCGATAAAGCAATCGACCCTACGAGCGTGAGCCTAGCTGATATTGCTTCGTTTACGAGCCCGACGGGCGCGAGTCTGATGAGTTCCGTCATCGGCATCACGGTGAATGGCGCTTTTGTTACGGTGACATTCGCGCCGCTCACGCAAGTCGGTCGTTCGAAACTGGTTCTTGGCCCAGATATTCGCGATTTGGCCGGAAACAAGATGAACCAAGACCGCGATGGGACCGCTGGCGAGGCAAGTGAGGATCGCTGGAACGCGTCTTTTTCCGTCGGCGGAACATTTACCGTTGCCTCGACACAACAGATCGCGATTCCGGATCGTCGCACGATCACTAGCACGATTGTGGTGAATCGCGATGTACGAATCGCCGATCTCAATGTGATGGTGAATCTCACGCACACCTACGACGGTGATCTGCAAATCACGCTCACGTCACCTTCTGGGAAAACGATCACGCTCGTCAATCGTCGCGGCGGCGCCGGGGATAATTTCAACAGCACACTTTTCGACGACGAAGCTACCCGATCTATCACGACTGGTGCGGCGCCGTTCACAGGGTCTTATCGTCCCGAATCGGCGCTCTCTGCTTATGACGCTTTGGGCGGACAGGGTACTTGGACGCTCACGATCAGTGACTTGGCTTCTCGCGACACCGGCACACTCAAAGGCTGGAGCCTCAACTTCACGTCGTACGATGCCCTTGCAGGCGGCGGAGGGGCGGCTTCGATCAGTGTGCTGCCTAGGTCGATGAATACTGGCGATTCCGGCAATAGCGCATCGGCGGTTGCGTCGACGATGCATACGTTTGCATTCGGAGAAGACCCAAGCCAGTCATCAGCAGATTGCGTTGCCGCTCCGTTCGCTGCAAGTCTTGATCGGGTGATGGCTGAACTCGCCGAGCGGTCAAATTCAGCGACACGCCGTCCCA
>JBKJSI010000624.1:0-5803 GCA_046595915.1 Pirellulaceae bacterium | reverse complement strand
ACTCAGCAGCTTAATCATCGGGTTTGGCATTGTTTTGATCGCTAAACAGGTGGCAACTCGGACACACGCCGCAGTGCCTGGCCGATCAAATATCGGACGAAGTCGATGACGGAATCGGCATTTTCGCTGTGTTGATGGAAGTGACTGGCGGAACGTTGATAGGCCAACTCGCGGTGCAAACTTCGTAACCTTTTTCGCCAGCCCCGATGTTGATGAAAGCGACTTTAGTAGCTACCGAGCCATTGAAATCGCTGACAAGGGTGCGTGCGCTCGTGAATGACGCGCCCTGAGCTAACGTGCTCGCGTCGGCGGTGACCGGCGTGCGAATTGGTGACGCGCACGACTTGGATTTGACTGAATCGACGTGGTTTCTCGCCGACGCCCCCGCCGGCTATATCGATCGGCAACGCGACGCGATCGTCGGTGTAGAAATTCCCACCACGCGCCCGGAGGGCAACTGGAAAATGAGCCAGGACCGGCGTGAGGAGGATCGAAATGGAGTGTTTAAGGCGCTACAACGCGAGTGGCCTTCTGTCGGCGGCAATGAAAATGTATTAATCTGAGCAGCATGCAAGCTCAAATTGCAAGTATGTGCCGCAATCTGAAGGACATTCGTGAGACAGTCAGCCGCGTTTATTGGGGAATGGACGCGGTTTTGCTTTTTGGCGGCGGCGGAGTTTTGCCGCTCAGGCTTAATATGTCTGCCACCTTCTTGGGTGGCTTACCGTCGGCATGATCCCTATCCCTTCTACGCATTCCTCCGCGCTCGTTCCCCGATTCATCGTTCATCCATGGTGGACGGTGTCATCTTATCGACAGCTGCGGATGTCTATTGGGGTTTAACTAATGATCGACTCACGAGTGATATTACATTTTCTCGCGCCTGGAAACGAGCGGCGCGAGGGAACGCTACGTCCTCAAACGGTGATTCATCCCCGTCAAGTTTCGCCGCGACCCGTCCCTTGATTTTGGGCGATGGCGAGTCCCATGCGCGATGCCGCGACGCAGTCATCACTTCCATTGAACGCGCATCCCAAGAACCATTTGAACAACGGCTTGAGGAACGCGTTCAGCAATGCTTATCGAATGTACCCAAAGATCGTGTTTTTGACCTGATGTCGGAGTTGATCGTTCCCCTCGTGCGCGAAACGTCGTTCGATTTGCTGGGATTGGGGAACTCACAGAGGTCGATCGTAGCGAAGTTCATGCGACCCGGCCTGACCTTTGCCCTTCATCACGGGGACCGTTTGGTGCGGTTTTCTTACGTGATGGCGTCTGATTGCGTCGATTCCACCAAACTCCGAACCGAACTGCGATGCGCTATTCGGGTAATCATGCAGGATATCGAAGTTGATGCCAACCCAGGAGTGTTTCTTGAGTTGAAGCGCGCCGTTGCTCGAGCAGAGCTTACCGCAGATGAATCATTGGGAATGGCCGAAGAACTCGTCGCAGCCACATTTGAGCCCGTCGCCAATTCGCTGGGAAATTCGCTCGCCATCCTCGCAAATCGGCCCGATCTGTATGAACGTCTTCGGAGTAACCCACGCGAAATTCCCCCAGCGGCTCGCGAACTCGCTCGTTATGACGCGGCGGTTCAAGCCGTCTTTCGATATGCGAAAGAAAAAATCGTTCTTCGCGGCCATCCAATTTTGCCAGGAGAACAGGTTGTTTTGCTCTTGGGCTCGGCGAACCGCGACTCGAGCTACTTTGAAGACGCCGATCGAATCGATTTTGGCCGCAGCGAACGACGACACTTCAGCTTTGGGAAAGGGCGGCACACTTGTATCGGCATGAAAAGCATGACGCTGTTTTCCGAACTTGTGTTAAGTCGATTCATTTCTCGCTTTCGTTCGATTCGCCTCGCAGCAAAGCCCCTTTGGCAATCCTCCTTGCCGCTCCGCGGACCATCACAATTGCCGCTGCTACTCCAGGAGTAATGACATGTCCATGGAATGGTGGGGCAATTTCCATTTCGCACATGCGCGCTGGGTTCAAGCGATTATTACGACAATCTCGGTCCTTGCGGTCATCGGCCTGACGCGACTTCAATTTGACGACGACGCCCGCACGCTTTTCCGTGTACACGATTCGGCGTTCGCCACGCTTGAGAAGTTTTATGCCGATTTCGGAGCGGACGACCAAGATGTGCATTTAATGATCGATGGACCAAATCTCTTCTCGCCGACATCCCTCGCGGCGTTGCGTCGCACGCACGATGCCATGAAAAAACTACCCGATATTAAGGAAGTCTCAAGTCTCTACGAGATTCGTAAGGGAGGTCCAATCCCATTGATGGTGATGCCTTTAGATGATTTGACGCCCGAGCGAATTGATCGAGCACGAAAGGACACGCTCGGGCACGCTGTGGCGCTCGGGCATTTTCTATCGTCCGATGCGAATACGACGGTCATGAGTCTGCGGCTGGCCGATCCCGAGCCGAAAATCGAGAAGCTCGAGATTCAAATCCGGCTCATTCGTCAAACGGCTCAAACAGCGCTAAGCACATCGGGCCTACGACTACGCATCGCGGGCCACCCTCCGACGCGAGTCGATTTGCTATCCACGCTACGAACAGAAGTCGGCAAGTTCGCGCTTTTCAGCGCGGTCATCTCCGGAGCCATCGCATTGTGGATCTTTCGCTCCGCAGTCGCCGTGTTCGTCGCCATCACAGGTCCACCCATCGGAATTCTCTGGGTGTTGGGGCTGATGGGGTGGGCGGGCGCAAAAATCGATCCCATCTCCGTCGTGTTGCCTACACTGTTGTTGGTCGTTGGCTTTACCGATGCCGTCCATATCATTTCGGAAATTCAGACCGCTAGCGGCGCCGGAATGGATCGCAGATCGGCCGTTGCGCATTCGGTCAAACATCTCGCCTCCGCCTGCCTGTTGACAGCCTTCACCACGATGTTGGCTTTCGGATCTTTGGCCATTGCCAAAACGGACTGCATTGTGCGATTCGGCGTCACTTGCGCCGTCGGCACGCTCGTAATGTTCTTTGCGACGCAATTGGTTGTGCCCGCCCTTGCGATGATGAAATTCGCAGATGCTTTGGGAAGAGGCCAACGCCCCACAGCGTCTCGATTCTGGACTTGGGCGATCGAGCCGATGTATCGCCAAATGCTGCTCCGCCCGAGGCGCATGGCGGCAATCAGCGTGGGATTCACGTTGATCGCTTTTGTCGCGTCCCTCAATCTTCGAAGCGACCAGCGCTGGACCGAGGCCCTGCCCCATTCCTCAGAAACTGTGCAAGTCGCGGCGGATGGCGATCGCATCTTTGGGGGATCGATGTTCGCCTACGTAGTCGTCCAATGGCCGGAAAAGATGTCCATCCGGTCCACGGAAGTACTGCAAACGTTAGAAGCCGTTCACGCTGCGGCAAACGACTTACGCGTCCTGCGCGGTCCATTTTCCGTGCTAACCGTCTTGGAGGGCTTTGAGTGGCAAGAGGAGAGATTGTCGGATCGGGTGCGCCATCTGCGTCGCTTTCGGCCGGAAACATTAAATCGATTGCTTCGCGCGGAAAAGCACTTGGCTTGCGTATCCATTCATACTCCCGATGTAGGGGCCGCAATACTCAGGCCCGAATTTGAGCGGCTGGAAAGCAAGTTGCGTGAGATTGAAGCCAACCATCCGGGATTCAAACTGCAATTGACCGGAACTGTCGTCGTCGCGGCGCGCAACGTTTATCAAATGATCGGCGATCTTGCTTGGAGCCTCACCCTCGCGAGCACTTTGATCTTTGTGACGATCACAATCCTTTTCCGGTCACTCACTTTCGGATTTCTCAGCATCGTTCCCAATCTACTGCCACAAGCGATCGCGTCCAGCCTCTTGGTCGTCATCCAAGAGCCGCTGACGATGACCAGTGTTCTCACCTTCAGTTTGTGCCTGGGTTTGTCCGTCGATGACACGATTCACTATCTGATGCGCTTTCGCGAGGAGCGAAGGCAAGGCACTCCAAGAGCAGCGGTGCTAAGGACATTCCGCGCGGTCGGCGCCGTCATGATCAACACGACACTCGTCCTTATGGCGGGCTTTATAGCGATGTTGGTCAGTCAAATGCCAAGCGTTCGAATGTTTGCGATTCTCTCCTGCGCAACGCTCGCCGCGGCGATTTTGGGCGACTTGGTAATCTTGCCGAGCCTTCTACTAAGCTTGACGAACATCCGCACTGTAGGTCGTCAAGGAACCTCGTGATCTCGATAGGCAAAAGCGCAGCCATAAACTGCTGTTGAAGGCGGCGCGGGTAGTCTCGATGACGAACGAGGAGGTGGTGAAGTAATCGGCGCCACATTATTAATCATTGCTGGGGTGTTCGGCGGAGTTACGTGTGAAGACAGGCGGGCATCCAGCCGTTTCGCTCCTGGCGCGCAATTTGGGGTCACTGAATGCATGTCCACCGACACGGCACTGTGGAGGAGGGCGTATTTTCACGCAGTCGATTCCTAGGGCTAGCGAGAGGCCTTCCTGGGGCTGTTGAGGGAGCGAGGGTCGAGCTATCGGCTCAACGCCAACGAATCTGTCAAAAGCAAACTCGCTTGGTCATTGCTTACCTTCTGAAACCACTCGAAGAAATGATGCTCTGACCCATCCGGCGCAATGGGATCGTGGACGACCACGCGCCAATAAGCGTGGCAGTTCTCGCATCGATCAAGAACAACTTCGCCATCGGGCGCTTCATCAATCACACAAAGGGTGCGGAGAGAACTTTGATAGCAACAATCGGGTCGCTTAACCATGACTGAGTTCCTGCGGTCCTTAACGATTAGTAAGCGGGTTCCATGAGAAGTTCGCTGGCCTCTTCCGCACTCACTCGCTCAAGGGAATGTAGGTCCACATCGCCCTCCGCGAGTTCCAGACGGCACTCAATGGCAAGCCAATTTGACCGGCAGCATTCACAACGCTTTAGGACAATTTGGCCCGCTGTGATCTCGTCAACGATGCTGAGCGTGTGGAGCGAGGGCTGCTGGCAGCAATCAGGTCGCGGCGACATGGAGTTAGTTCTCAAGCGATAGGTCTAGGATGCGATGAACTTGCCTCGATCTGCTTTTGCAAACCGCGTGCCTACTTGGGTTCCTCAATCAAAAGGATGCTCCCCAACGAGAAAGAGGCCCGCAAAGGAGCCTAGTGGTGGAACGGATGGCGATGGTTGATTAGGCGGAGGCGAACTTGCCGCGTTCCGCCTTGGCAAATCTCGATTCGGCGCCCTTCGTGGTGATCTCCTTCATCAGCGCCGCATGCAGGGTATTGCCCGGCGTCTTGCCGGAGGGGCTAACCCACAGCTTCTTGCTGGCCATTGCTTCGATCAATTCCTGGCAGGTCATTGGCGCTTTGGCTGCCCTTAGTACTTGGCTAGCGGCGCTGAGCGCGCCAAGAGGTTTGGAGGGGGCAGCGGGCGTAGTTGTCGCGGGCTTCTTGGGTTGTGATTTCTTGCCTGTGCGTTTGGTCGCTTTCTTGGTCATGGTCGAGACTCCCGGGGATAAAAAGGGAAAGGTCGGTTACTTGCGGAAGGGGCGATAGACATAGTCAGCGAGGCCGGCGCAGAGAAAGTCAACCACCGCCTGAACCTCAGCGTCAGCGGCGGTTTGATCAGAGCCACGGTCCCAGTTGAAGACGGTCATCTTGTCCGATAGCCGCTGGAGCCAGAGCTTCGAGATTCGGGAGTCGCCCAGTTCGTAGCCCTCGCGTTCGGCGTGTGCAGGAAAAACCAAGGCGTCGAACCAATAGCCCGTCATGGTTCCACCGACCCAGCTACCCGATACGTCGCGCTTCTCCAGCTTTACGATGTTGATATCGTCGCCTA
>JBKJSI010000442.1:0-32653 GCA_046595915.1 Pirellulaceae bacterium | reverse complement strand
CAAACCAACGAGGAAACGGCTTGCCAATCGTAACGATTGGATCAATGATCACAATTCTTCACCCGGCCGGCATTCAGCGCCCCGAGGTGGCCTGCTTTGAAGCGCCCAATGACAGTTCATTTTCAAAAAAAGTGATGACCGGATTCACATCCTGCCAGCCGGGCATGTTTTGGTTGATCCCTTTCCACCAAAAGCTGATGGACGATTTCCCGTTGAGCTTGATGCCCGCGTCTTTGGTCGACGGATAGAGAAGACTGACGCGCCCGCCGCTATAGGGATTGATCACTGCGGCGAGCGAGCTTTTGCCCGCAATAGCAAGTGCGGCGTCGTCCGAGAATTTCGCCTTGGAGGAGGGATCGCTCCAACTCCACTTGGCGGCTTCGCCTTCGGTCGCGATTTCCGCCGCATCGTCAACTACGTAAAAATCACGCCAAGCGAGATCGGAAAGTAGACCGTTGTCGACCGTGAGACCAACGCGATAAAAGCCGCTCTTGGTGAAAGCGTGCTCGACCTTCGCGTCGGTCGGTTTGGAGCCGTCGCCCAGGTTCCATTGATAAGTAAGTGACCGCTTGTTGGCATCCATTGATCCGGTCGCGTCGAGCGTGATTTTCTCACCCACTTTCGCCGCCTTGGGGCCAGCAAGCATCGCCTTCGGCGCCGCCAGCTTCGCGACAGGTTCTTTGATGCTCGTGAGATTGGTTACGCCGCCCGCGTCAAAAAGTTCGCCATCGGCGTTTTTCTTGAAATCGTTGGCCGCGACGCGAATCCAGTCGGCGTGCTGAACGAAAATGCCCCAGCGATTGTCATGCAAGACATTTTGCTCGATGAGCCAGTGGTGGGCTTTGTATTTCGCTTCCTTAGCTTGGTCGCCAATCGCGGCGATGCCGGCGCCGTTGTTGCCGATGCAGCGATTGCCGCGGCACACGGTATGACTGGAGGGGCCGAACATGAACACGATGCCCGCGTGACCTGCTTTGGGCAAGTGCGGCGAGTTGTGGTTGCCCGTTTTCAGGCCGTTGAATGAGGCTTCGTTGCCCTCGAGCACGGTTTGATCGGAGGCGCCGAGCCAAAATCCGTAGCTGCCATGATTTGCTTTGTTGCGGACATAGGTATTGCGCGGCGACCAGGCTTCGAAGCAATTGTTGTTCGCGTAGGAGCAATCGTTCTCTTCAAAATAATTGTCGGTGCTCACCCAGCCATTGAGGACGCGAATGAAAACGCCATCGCCGCCGTAACGGCAATTGTTGCGTAAAAACCGATTGCCATTGCTGCCGCTTTCGATGAGCACGCTCGTCGAATCGCGGGCGTGAACCTCGCCTGGGTTCTTGCGGATGCCATAGCTGAGATTGTTTTCTTCGACCACATTGCGGCAAGCCGCCCACATCTTGAGACAAGTATTAGACGTTCGCGAAAAATCATTGCCGATCAGCGTATTGTCGTCCGACTCCAGCAGCACGCAGGCATCCCAAACACGATTGGCCCGATTGCGCGCGAGCCGAGACTTCGTGACGCGATGCAAAACAATTCCGCCGCGCCGGCCATTTTCGCCCCAGTCGAATGCGGGGTCATGAAAGTTGTCGGAGAAATTGCAATCTTCGACGGTCCAGCCCGAGCCATCCTCGATCTGCAGGCCCGTTTCAAAGCCTTTGACATTCACATCGACGAGCGTGACATTGCTCACGCCCCTGGCGTAAATGCCAAAGCCCTTGAAGGTGTTGGGCTTGCCCTCCTTGGCGCCGACCAGCCATGCGCCGCGGCCGTCGATCGTGATGTTGCTCGCCTTGATAACTAGCCCATCGTAAGATTTCGTTGGATCGAGGGTCGTATCTTTGGTGATTTCGAGGATTTCGGCGCTGGCGAACTGGCCACTGAAGACGGAGAATGTGAAAATCAGAGCGAGCAAATATCGTTTCATGGCGGGTGCTTCTTATCTCGATGCGGACTTATTGAGGAGCGATTTCAGATGCCTATGTTAACACGGCTTCATGCGGTTTTGGGCTTGTTCATTGCTCTCCTTGGCGGCGTCTATGCACCGGCGCAAGAGGCTATGCCGATCTCGCCGGAGAATGTAGCTCGCGTCGCGGTGAGTAAGGAAGTTGCGAAGCGAGTCTATCGAATGGTTCGCGGTCCCACGGCGGGTGAGCTTACGCTGTTTGATCATGCGGGCGGTGTGGAAATTGTTGACGATCGGAATCTTGATGTGATTCGGCTGCCGGCGAAAAACGTGAAGGCGCTCGACTTTGCGTTGAGTCCCGATGGGAAGCGGCAGGCTTGGATCGAAAAGGGAATGGTGAACTATCGAGTCGAGGAGCCGGCGACTGGCAAGACATTTAATCTCGATGTCGCGGAGCATGGGGGCGGGATTGCATTCAGCGCCGATGGCAAATGGATCGCGGCGGGATACACCTTTTGGGATCCGGTTGCCGAAGGAGCAGGCTACTCCGAAATGCGAATCTACGACTCGGCGGGCAAGCTCGTGCATTCACTGGAGCGAACGGGCGCGGGGGCGCTGCGAGCCTTTTTCAGTCCCAGTGGCAAAGTGATCGCGGTTGGAAATCGCAACTACGAAACGCAGCTGTTTGACATCGAGAGCGGCAAGCTGTTGCATACGCTCGATAAGAAAATGACCCATGACATTGTTTTTAATCCCGATGGCAAAACACTTGCGGCCGCGTATGTCGATGGCAGTATCGGGTTTTGGAATGTAGAAACCGGGGCGTTACTTGAACTGGCGGGGTCGAGTTGTGAGGAAGCCTATTCGGTCGACTTCAATTCCAAAGGTGATTTGCTGGCCAGTTCAGGAAGGAAAGGCAATGTTGTGTTATGGGATGCGGCCAAGTTCAAGAAACTCAAGGAACTTGAAGCTCAGGACTGGGTGATTCAAGTGCGATTCAGTTCAGACGGGGCGCGGCTGTTGAGCGCCGGGGCGATGGAGGGTGGGGCGAGGAAAGAGGGAGAGGTGATGGTTTGGGAAGTGAAATAGGCGGAACCCTGTGATGCAAGAACGACTTGTTTTTGGCACATGCTCCAGATAATCACTCTCTAGTGCTCGGTGAGCATTTGGAGGTGATCATGTGGAGGGGGCGGATTGAAAAAGGGCTTGTTTTCTTTAGGCTGCCTAGATGGCCTAGATGGCCACTATCTAGGGCCCAGTCGGCCTAGGCTGCCAAGTTCATTTGCTCGGAATCTGAAGGAGTTTTTGCGCCCGTGGACGGGCGCTATCGAACGACGTCGCTTCGTCGCACCACTCCCGCCGCTTCATTTTATGGGCAGGGTGGCGCCATTTGTTGCGCAGATTTCTAAGATTTACGATTGCTGACTTTCAGGTTCAAAGGATTAGCGGACCGCGTATTGTCTTGCTTTCTGATTCCGCTCGTGCTTCTTCGTCCTCTTTCAGCACGACTCGCCGAATCGCTGTTGCTTTGCCCGTTGCTTCATCGACGTCGACCAGTGTGCCGCACATGCGGACGTCTTCGGATGCCACGTCGAAGTGGATTGGCTTGAAGGTGAGTGTGTGTTCCGTCACGGCGTCGATATTTCGGCCCAGGATGCTCTCGAAGGGGCCGGTCATTCCTACGTCGCATTGAAAGGCAGTGCCGCCGGGGAAGATGCATTCGTCAGCGGTGGGGACGTGGGTATGCGTGCCGAGGACGGCGGAGACTCGGCCATCGAGGAGGCGGCCCATCGTTTGTTTGTCGCTGGTGGCTTCGGCGTGGAAATCGACGAAGCGGATTTTGACTTCGGCGGGGATTTCCGCGAGCACTTTTTGCGCGGCGGTGAAGGGGCAATCGACTGGACGCATGAAGACGCGGCCCATCAGGCTGATGACGGCGATGGGAATGTTGCTATTTGTCTGGATGACCGTCCAGCCTTTGCCGGGCGCGGTAGCGGGATAGTTGGCTGGCTTGATGATGGTCCATTCGTTTTCGAGCGTGGTGATGATTTCGCCGCGGCGATAAATGTGGTCGCCGAGGGTGACGCAATCGACCCCGCACTCGATCAACGCGCGGTGGATGGAAGGCGTGATGCCGGAGCCGTCGGCGGAGTTTTCGCCGTTGGCGATCACGAAGTCGATTGATTCGCGCTGACGCAATGTCTTCAGTCGCTTTTGAAGGATCGTGCGCCCGGGTTTGCCGACGATGTCGCCGATCATCAGGATGCGCATGGCGAAGGACTCGCGGCAAGTCGAATGCGAAAGGTTCGCGTCGCGGGAGCGACAGCGACCACGGAGGAAGAACGTTTAGCGCGCCATGTCCATGAACCGGGATTCGCGGACGACGGTCACTTTGATCTCACCGGGGTAGGTGAGTTGTTCTTCGAAGGCCCTCGCGATGTCGCGGCAGAGTTTGGCCGCCTTGGCATCATCCGTATCGCGGGCGCTAGCGATGACTCGCAATTCGCGGCCCGCTTGGATCGCGTAGGCTTGTTCGACGCCGGCGAAGGAACTGGCGATCGACTCGAGTTCTTCCATGCGCTTGATGTAGCGTTCGAGCGATTCGCGGCGTGCGCCGGGGCGGGAAGCGCTGCAAGCGTCGCCAGCGGCGACGAGAACCGTGTAGGGATACTCGGTGATGATTTCGTCGTGATGACCGAAAGCGGCGTGGACGACGTCTGCCGATTCTCCGTGTCGCTTGAGCAGGTCGGCGCCGATCTTGGGATGGCCGCCTTCCATTTCATGGTCGGACGCTTTGCCGATGTCGTGCAGGAGTCCTGCGCGGCGGGCGATGTCGCCCTTGAGGCCGATCATCTCAGCCATCATGCCGGCGAGGAAGGCGACTTCGACGCTATGACGAAGGACGTTTTGGCTATAGCTGGTGCGGAAGTGGAGACGGCCGAGCATGTGGACTACTTTGGGGTGCAAGCCCATGACTCCAACTTCTTCGGCGGCTTCGGCGCCGCGCTTGTCGATTTGAGCTTCCACTTCTCGCTGTGTTTCCGCGGTGAGTTCTTCGATGCGAGCGGGGTGGATGCGCCCGTCGGCGATGAGGCGGGAAAGAGTGAGTCGGGCAACCTCGCGGCGAACGGGATCGAAGCCGCTGACGATGACGACGCCTGGGGTGTCGTCGATGATGACGTCGACACCGGTGGCTTTTTCGAAAGCGCGGATGTTGCGGCCTTCGCGGCCGATGATGCGGCCCTTCATGTCGTCGTTCGGAATATCGATCGTACTGGTCGTCGTCTCGGCGGTGTGGGAGGCGGCGAAGCGTTGCATCGCGGTGACTAACATGTCGCGAGCTTTGAGCTCGACGGTCTCCTGAATCTTGCGCTCTTGGCGGAGGATGAGCGTGCCGATTTCTTGCGAGAGGTCGAGCTCGACCATTTGCATGAGGCGTTTTTCGGCGGTCTCACGGGAGAGGCCGCTAATTTCATGCAAGCGCCCGCGCTGGGTTTCAACAAGCTTGCCTAACTCTTCGTTTTTCTTAGTTGCTTCGTCGGTCTTTTCTTTGAGTCGCTTTTGGTTGGTCTCCAGCATTCGCTCTTGCTTGCGAATGTCGTCTTGGATTTGTTCCAGGGTTTGGCCGCGTTTCTCGAGAGCCCGATCGCGCTCGCGGAGTTCCTCACGGGATTTATTCAGATCTTGTTCGACTTGAGCTTTTTGCGCGAGGCCGAGTTCCTTGATTTCCAGCTCGGCTTCTTTGCGTCGATTGGCCGCGTCGCGTTCGGCGCGGGCGAGGATTTCTTTCGCCTCCGACTGTGCGTCTCGACGACGAAGCTGGTAATAGACTTGAACGAGAATGAAGGCAACGATGGCGCCGCCTAGCGCCCACAAGGCAGAATACAAATCCAAGAGCCCGACCCTTTATTGTCCGGGCGCTCTACAGCGATCTTTTGGGGGAATTCAGGCATCGCCGCGGGGGCGAGGGGCGTGGGCAGTTGGACTGATGCTGGGCTCGGGAAATGATGGAGCTTCGCGTGTCCAAATTGTCGGCCTTGCTTGTAGCCATGCGGACTGGAGCCAAATCAGGAGTGTCGCCTTTGCACGAGAGGGGTCGCTGGGGGCGACCGTACTTTCCGCGCGGATCTGACAAGTTCGGGTATGGCCGCTGCGACATTGATGTCTCAGTGCGGCTTCCTTGCGTGTCGGACAGGGACGCGTGCGGCAGGCTGGCGGCAATTCACCCGCGCGATTATCGCTCGCGCTGGGGATTGTCGCATTGACGCCACTGTCAGCAGTCGGGCTCGCAAAAGAAGAATAAAATCCGCGAGTCCAAAGCGTCAGCAAAAGGCGCCACACTGCTTGAGCATGCTTCGCAACCCAGTTGGACGAACGAAGGCAGTCGCCGAAAACGGCGATCTCCCCTTCCGGCGTCTGGCTGCGACCCGTCAGCATGGTTGAATTCCGGCAAAAACCACCGCAGAACGCGGTTTGCGAAATGCGATTGCAATTGATGTCGAAGTAGCCGCCAATAACGACCACCTGACGCCATTTAATCTAACACAATCGCCTCCGCGAACAACCCTTTACTGTATTCTCCAGACCGGGCAAGTTGGGCCAAGAGAGCAAGGCATTCCGCAATGGCAGAAATTCTTCCCTTTGAAGCGAAATTCGCGCGAGCCTGGCCGCCAGCGCGGTGGAATGAAGTGACGATGCTTGTGGGGCTTTCGGGGGGCGCCGATAGCGTCGCTCTGTTGCGAGCACTTTGTCGAGTGAAGGGCGGCATGACGGGGAGGCTGGTGGGCGCGCATTTCAATCATGGATGGCGCGGGGAGGAATCGGATGGCGATGAACGGTTTTGCCGGGAATTAGCGGCGCAACTCGGTTTGAAAATCGTGGTCGGCGGTGTGAGGGCCGATAGCAATGTGTCGGAAGCCCTCGCTTACGCTTCGGGTTGTGATGGGAGGAGCGAGGCGGCAAAGAAGACCGAGGAGGGGGCAAGGCGCGATCGCTATGCCTTTTTTCGACGGGCGGCGGAAGAGGTTGGAGCGCGGTACTTGGTTTTGGCTCACCACCGGGATGATCAGGTCGAGACGGTCTTGCAGCGATTGATTCGGGGAACATCGTTGCGCGGACTGGCGGGGATTTCGCGGCTGCGGCGTTTGAGTGAATGGACGACGATTGTTCGGCCTTTGCTCTCATGCCCAAGAACGGTGATTGAGAAGTACCTAACGGCGCTGAAGCAGCCCTACCGCATCGATTCGACGAATTCAAATCCGGCTTGGTTGCGGAATCGAATTCGAGGGGAGCTGATTCCGCTGCTCGAAGCCAAGTATGCGCATCAAGCGAGCCGATCCATTGCGCGACTTGCTGCCGAGTCTGCGGAGATGATGGATTATTTAGATGCACTGGCCCATGAGGCGCTAATTGGAGTTGTGGGGACGCCCATCAAGGGCAATGCGGTAACGCTCACGAACTTCGATGACCTGAGTCCTTTCCTGCTTCGATTGGTGCTCATTCAAGTTTGGAAAATGATGAACTGGCCCGAGGGCGAGATGACTCGGAAGCATTGGCGGAAGTTGGCGGAGGATCTATTGGCCAAAAAAAATGGATCGCTCGGGCAATATCCCGGAGCGATCCATGTGATCAACATTGACGAGTCTTATATTTTTCGACGCGCCAATCAGGTCTGAGCGGAGGAGTGCTCACCTTCATCGTTGACGTGGATGGCTTTGTAGCCGCCCATCGCCTGGAAGATGAGGATCAGGATCAGGTAGAGGACCGCCATCGCAGCGGGAACATAGGATGTAAGTCGAAGCGCGGCCTTCCCGCCCTCGAGTTCCGCCTCGGTTACTGGCTTCTTGTCTTCCACAGCAGTCTTCGATGCCTCCTCCCACCACTTAGTGAGCTTGGCCTGATTTTCGTCGGTCTTACCTTCCTTGGCGAGGATCTCATTGGCTCGCGTTAGTTCTTTCCCGTTGTCAGCTAAGACACCCTTCTTCGCGCCGTCGAGGCCCACCACGGAGAATGTCAAGAAGTGATTTGGCTTTTCGACCTTATAGCGAGCGTAGACTTCTTTGTGATTCGTCTCGAGTTGCTGCGTCGCAAAGTAGTCTTGCTTGAAGCCGATACCGGGACTGCCCAGTAACCCGGCAGAGAGCATGCCTACGCCGCCAATCGCGCCAATGGTGATGGCGCCGCCCTTAGGAAAACGTTCTGAAGCAACCGCGAGCATGGTGGGCCAAAGAAAAGTCTTGCCGCAAGCATAGATTGTCGCGGCCACGACGCACATGACAACGGTTGTCGCATTGCCGAGCAGTTGCAGGCCCAAGAAGCCCAGAATGGCGCTAACCAACAACAACCCTAGTGGCGAGGTCTTTTCAACAATGGGACCGGCAAAGAAGCGGAGGGCGAACATCAATCCCGAGGTGTAGACGAAGAGTAACAGACCAGCTTGTTTCGATTCCATGATTGAGCCGGTGATCTTCCCGATCCAGGAATCGGTCCCCAATTCGACGTATCCGACCATCGCATGAATCAGGAGCAGCATGAGCATGAGGGGAGCAAAGAGTTGCACGAACATCTTGAAGTAGCTGACGCCCGCTGCGCTGGCTTCCGACTTAGGAAATTTCTGGCCTAACAGCATGGCGCCATAAAGAATGACCGGGACTAGAAAGAGCGAGATTTGGATTTGCCAAGAGACCGGCTTTTGGCCATCTGGATTCATGAAGTAAGAGGCGAGGCCGCCGACAATAAGTCCACCCGGCCAGCCCGCATGCAAAATGTTGAGGTAATGGGTCTTGTTCCTGGGAAAGAGAGTAGCGACCAGCGGATTAACGACTGCCTCACAAATTCCGTTGGCAATGGCAAAAAGAAACATGCCCCAATACAGACATTGAAATGCAGCATCCTTACCACCACTGGCGAACGCTGCCCCCGCACCCAGCGTCAGAACCGCCGAAAGCGCGTGAATCACAAAGGCGGAGATCATGAGCTTTCCATAGCCCACTTTGTCGGCGATGAAGGAACTGAGGAGAATAATGATGCCGAAGCCCGTCAGTCCGCCGCCAGTGATTTCACCGAGCTCGGTCATCGTGAAACCATATTGATCGGCCCACTGTGTTAATAAGCCGTTGCGGATCGAGAAACCGACGCCGGAAGCCATGATCGCCATGAAACCCGCCCATAACAGTCTTTGGGCATTGGGGGCGACGGCGTCGTTGGAAGGCTTATCTTTCATCTAGCGAAACTCCAAAGGAGAGGTTGTCTGGGGGTTTGGGGGTTTTCGCGAAGCGGGCTGAAATAGGCAGCACACTTTCGGAGAGGGCGCTTTCGAGGACGGGCCGTGTGAAGGGCCGTGGAAGGGCGAAGTATAGTTCTGCTAGCGGGGAATGTAAATCAATTGTGGGGCCCTAAGTGGCCTGAAAATAAGGTTCTTTGCCGTTTTCTGCCCCCTTGTGCTAGCGAGCAATTGATTCCCTTGGCAAGGAATTCGATTAGGCAAAGTTTGCGATGCGACTTTAGAGGCGATCACTAAGTCTGCTGGGTAATCTTGACCCCCCGATTCGCTGCTCCGTACCATTCGCGCAATACAGTCCGCTCGCTGCATTCCGCGTCACACAACTTCCCGTCAAATCGGGACTTGGAACAAAACGGGTGACCTCGCTGCGCGTCAATTCATCGCACTACTTTGCGCTCGCCTGCATCTTGCTCGCGGCGCTGGGGGTGCGTTTTGGCGTAGCGAGGCATTGGCAGAACAAACTTGCGCCGGGGGTGACGTTTGAATTTGGGGATAGTGAAACTTACTGGAAGCTGGGTGAGACGATTTATCGCGGTGAGCCCTATGCGTATGGGCCACGCGAATATCGCGTGATGCGAACGCCTGGCTATCCCGTGCTGCTGGCTGCGCTGATGCGGGTTACGAGCGGTGCGGCATCGGCTTGGGACGCGCGGGTGCTCTCTGTTTCTCTTGGCGGCATTGCCGTGGCGCTGACGTATCTCGTCGCGCGAATGATGCTGGATGCTCGAACGGGATTGATTGCTGCGGCGATCTCGGCGCTGGCGCCTTGCGCGGTGGCTTCCTCGGTTTTTGTGTTGGCTGAGGCGCCGTTCATTCCGGTCATGCTCGGGCAGCTGGGATGTTGGTGGGCTTCGTTGACAGCGATTTCGCCGCGGCGCGCGATGCTGTTGGCGGGCGCTGCGGGCATATTCGCGGGCGTGGGCGTGTTGATTCGACCGAGTTGGCTTTTGTTCACACCTTTCGCGCTCGGTGCGCTGTTGTTGGTGCGGCGCAAGGAATTGAACTGGCGGCCTTTGCAATTTGCGCCATCGGTGATCTGTCTGCTGATGATGGCCGCCGTGCTCGCTCCGTGGTGGATTCGCAACTATCAAGCATCAGGACGATTCATCGCGACGACGTTACAAGCTGGTCCTTCGCTCTATGACGGGTGGCGACCTGATGCAGATGGCGCGAGCGATATGCGGTTTGTTGAAGAATTTGAATCGTTGGCAGACGAGCGACCGGAAGTTCCATTTAAGGGAATTGAACGAGAGATCGTGCTCGATTCAGAGATGTCGAGGGCGGCGAAGGAATGGGCATCGCAGAATCCAGGTCGAGTGCTGCAACTGGCCGCAGTGAAGTTCATTCGCACTTGGAATGTGGTGCCGAACTTCGCGGAAATGCAATCGATGGTGATGCGGCTGGCGGTGATGTTGGGTTATACGCCGGTGATGATTACCGCCGGGCTTGGCGCTTGGAAGTTTCGCGCCCGTTGGGATCTGCTATTGGTTTGTCTTTTGCCGGCCATCTATTTTAGCGCCTTGCATATGATCTATGTCGGCTCCCTTCGCTATCGGCAGCCAGCGATGTTTCCGCTGTTTGTGCTTTCGGCGGCTTGGCTTGCGAGTTGTGGTCGGCCGTCATTCACCCTTGCAGCGAAGGGGGCGGCTACATGAGCGCAGCTTCGCGGCAGCCCGAAGTGAAGAAGCCGGTCGGCCTTTTTGGCCGAATGCGGGATGGAATGTTTGGCCTGATTGTGGTTGGCGGGCTGATCGCCGTCCTCGCATTCTTTGCGAGGAAGTTTGCGTTTGACCATGTCGATGAGGAAATTCGCCTCGGCGCGCTCAAGCAGCTGGTGATTTATTTCCCGGGGAAGCAGATTGAACTCAAAAGCGCGCGGCTGGTGGAAAATGAAGGCATTTCACTCCGCGGCCTGACCGTACAAATGCAGGATGAAGAGGAGGGCGAGATTCATATCGAGGAAATCTTTGCTGCCTCGAAAGTGGATTTGCAGCAGCTGATGACCGCGCCCGTGAAGATTGATCATGTGCGGGTGCGCGGCGTTGATCTTTTTCTGAGTATTGATGGTGACTGGAAAGAAGCTCTCGCCAAAATCTTTCCCCATGCTGCAAATGGCGTTTCGCCGCCGCCAGCGGAAATTTCGGATGTGCGAGTGGAGTTGCGTGAGAAGGCGTCTGGCAAGACGCTTGAGTTTCGGCTGCCGACGTTGGCGGTCACCGACAATCGACTCGCGCCGAGTCATGTGAGTGAGACGGGAAGTTCTAATCGGCGACGAACCTCGGTGAAGTTGAACAAGGGCGTCATTGAAGATCTTGATTCGCCGCCCGAGGAAGAGACATTGCGGCCTACCTCTGAGATAGAAGAGGGCTTGGCGATTCGCGGAGTCGTGGAATCGAAATGGTGCCAGGCAATTGATTTCACAGGGCGTATCGATCCGGTGGGGATGCAATGGGAAGTTGAAGGGCGGATCGAAACGTTAGACGTCAATTCGGCGCTCATTGAGTCGTTGCCCTTCCTTCAACTCGCCCCGCATCTGGCGGCGACGCGAGTTCAGGGCAAGGTCGCCTGTGACTTTCATGCTTCATCGCGACCTAGCAAAGATTTGCCCATCACATTTGGCGTGAACGGAAAGATCTTTGACGGCAAGGTGGATGATCCGCGGCTTGCACAGCCGCTCGTTTCACTCGGCGCGAAATTCGACGCGACGAGCGAAGGCGCGACGATTGAAAATGTCTCGGCTGAAATGGGAGAGGCGAAGCTGCGCGGTTCGGCGAGCTTGGGTGGCTATGGAGAGAAGTCGCCACTGAGCGTCAAGCTGATCGCGAATGGACTTCGAATTGATAAACGGCTTTGGAAACTTCTGCCGCCCGAAGCGCAGCGCGCCGAGAACATGTTTTCTCCGCAAGGCGTCGTTGATCTCGATCTCACTGCGAAGCGCACCAAAGGTGTTTGGTCACCGATTCTCAAGCTGGAAGCGCGCGGGCTTTCGCTGGTGTATGAAATGCTTCCCTATCCGCTCACCGACGCCCAAGGCACGGTGATCTATTTGCCCGGCGAACTTCGAACGGAGAATTTCACCGCCAAGGCCGCGGGACAAGAACTGCGAATCTTGGTCGATATCCAGTTCGCTCCCGGTGAACGCTTTGGCGTGATCGATATCGCGAGCCAGGGCCCGGTGCCTATTGATGAGCGACTGTTGCGGGCGCTCAAGCCCTCTCAAAGACAGATTCTGCGAGACCTCGACGCCAAAGGCGCGTTCACGATCGATTGCAATATCGTCCTTGACTCGAAGAAGAATCCACCAATGAAGCTCAGCTTGGATTTAGAAGTGAGCGATGGCTCGCTTTCGTATCACAAGTTTACTTATCCGATCAATCAGATCGAGGGAAAGATCGCGGTTCGCGATCAAGTATGGGAACTTCGAGGCCTAACTGGTCGCCGAGATTCGGCTTACATCACTTGCGATGGCTCTTTCACGCCGACCTCTAAGGGTGACCATTTGCTGTCGCTCAATTTCATCGCAACGGATGTGCCATTCTCGGATGAGCTACGAATCGCCCTCCCACCGAAGATGGCGGCCCTCTGGGATGACATTCAGCCGCGCGGCACGATCGACCATTTGAAGATTGATATGAAATGTCCGATTGATAAAAAGAAGTCGCAGCCTGATATTCAGGTCGTCGCTCAGAAATGGAATGATCGTCATCAAAGCGTTCGCGGGCGCTCGATCTCTTTGGAACCCATGCTACTTCCGCTGCGACTCGATCAAGTCGTGGGCAAGGTGACTTATCACAATGGCGTCATTCAGTTGATGAATGTCGAAGCACGACATGGAGCCGCCCGAATCGCCGCCTCCGGTGAGGCTTCGCCAAACAAGAATGGCGGCTGGCAGGCATCCTTTAGCAAGCTTTTCGCCGAACGCCTGGCGATCACGCCTGAGTTGCTTGCCGCATTGCCCCCGCGGCTGCGAACCGCAGTCGAAAACCTGCAACTTTCCGGTCAGTTTTTGGTGCATGGAAAGCTTGGGCTCGCCTTTCCCAATGGCTCGCGGGAGTTAACAGCGGCGAACTGGGACCTGCGAGTCGACACCGAAGATGGCTCCCTCAACGCAGGCGCACCGATCGACCAAATTCGCGGCGGAATGCGACTCTATGGCGACCTGGCGGATAAAAACCCCATTTGCTTTGGCGATCTGAATATCGATTCCCTTCGCTGCCGCAACTCGCACCTTTCGAATATTCGCGGACCGATCACTATCGACGCCAAGCGAGTGCTGGTGGGTGGCTGGTCAGAGGCTACTCGTTCGGGGACCAAGCCTGTGTCGCTTTCGGCAACTTTCTGCTCCGGCAAGGTTACCGCCGACTGCGGAGCGGAGTTGACAAAGGAGGGGAACTTCTCGTGGTTGGCCCGCTTTGAAGATGTCGATCTCGCGGAACTCGCGCGTGACTCCGCTCCCTCACTCAAAGGAACAACGGGAAGAGCAAGCGGGCAAATCGGTCTTAAGGGCACGCGGGAAAGCGCCATGACGTGGAAAGGTGGCGGCGATATTCGAGTACGCGACGCCAAGATTTATGAGTTGCCCGTATTTCTCGCCGCCCTCAAAAACATCGGCGCCAAATCGCCCGATAAAAGCGCGTTCAACACTGGCGATTTGCGCTTTCAAATTTCCGGTCAAGACATCACCTTTGAGCAACTCGACTTCCGAGGCGATGGCATCGATATGCTTGGCAAGGGCGTTGTCACAATGGATGGCGAGATGGATTTGCAGTTCTACACGCAAGTTGGCCCAACGGCTCTCCGCCCGCAGCTCTTTCGACCCCTCATGGGCGGTGTGAGTCGGCAACTTCTTGTGTTCGAAGCGAAGGGCCCGGTGCAATCGCCTGAAGTAAAGCGAATTGTGTTTCCTGGCGTAAATGAACTCCTGAATCAGATGTTCCCCGACGCTCGGCAGGCCGGAAATGGCCCGCCCAGCTATGCACCAGCCCGCGCGACCACGACATCGGGTCCTACTTCAGGACGCCCCCGCTAATTCGTAAGGCGGAGTTTTTGAAGAGATAGGAGACGAATCATGTCGATCGTACCTTCAAGCTTCGCGGCCGGGTTCGCCGGCGCCATCGCAGCGCGTCCAGGAGCGCCCGAGGCCGAGCGTGTCATCGAATCGGCCAAGGCTCATCAAAAAGAACAAGCCGCAGCGGAAGAATCAGAGCGAGCCAACGGCATGGGCGACGTCGAAGAAGAGCAAGCGACGCAAGACCGAGACGGCGATGGAAGGCAAATGTACGATTTCAGCGAGCAACCCAAGCCTAAATCCAAGGCGGAAGAGTCGGACGATCAATCGGCCCTAGCACAAGGCACCCTAGCCAAAGATGTGACGGGGGATTGTGGGAATTTGCTCGATTTGCAAGGCTAAAACAGGAAGTTAGCACTGTTTAGCGAACCTCGCGGCATGCTCGACTTGTCTATTGAAGCCTTTCCCCACCGCGACGAGCATCCCGTGAAAAATAGCACCGCCAAAATCGCCTTCACAAAAATGCAAGGCATCGGCAACGACTACATCTACGTCAACGCCTTCGCCGAAAAGCTCCCAGCCGATCTACCCGATCTCTCGCGAAAGATCTCCGACCGCCATTTCGGCATCGGTGGCGACGGCCTGATCGTGATTCACCCCTCCGACAAAGCCGACGCCCGGATGCAGATGTTCAACGCCGACGGCTCCGAATCGGAGATGTGCGGCAACGGCATCCGCTGCGTCTCGAAGTATGTCTATGACCACGACATCGCCAAAAAAGACATCCTCAAGATCGAAACCGGCGCAGGCATCCTCACGCTCCACAACGAAGTCGAATCCGGCAAAGTCCGGCGCGTTCGAGTCGACATGGGCGAGCCAATTCTTGATGGCCCCAAAATCCCCACGCTCTACACCACCAATCCCGTCAAGAACGAAAAGCTAGAAATCGACGGTCGCACCTTCGAAGTCACCTGCCTCTCGATGGGCAACCCCCACTGCGTCATCTTCGTTGATAAGGCCGACGACGACCTGGTCCTCAATTGGGGCAAAAAAATCGAACACCACAAAACATTCCCCCGCCGCATCAACGTCGAGTTCATCGAAGTCATCTCGCGCACCGAAGTGAAGCAGCGCACCTGGGAACGCGGCTCCGGAGAAACCCTAGCCTGCGGCACCGGCGCCAGCGCCGTCTGTGTCGCCGGCGTTTTGACTGGCCGCACCGATCGCAAGATTCTCAATCACCTACTAGGCGGTGATCTGGAACTTGAGTGGGATGAGAAGACGAATCATGTGTTTAAGACCGGGCCAGCGGTGGAGGTGTTTTCTGGGGTTTGGGAGGGGGCGTAGCGAGAGCGACGGCGGACCGTGCTTTTGACAAGAGCTGATGTCTTAAATTGGCCAGCAAGGTGATTCGATGGATAGAAAGCCGCGAGCACATCACATGATGGTCAAGTACCAATTGGTGCGAATGGCTCTTCAGGATCCAGGCCGCTTCTTTACGACATTTGGTGATGGAGGAGATCGTCAGTATTTGTGGAAACTCTGGCAAGCGATGGGCCATAAGCATCCGACTGAGGAGCGAATATCGGCGGATGGCTTAATCGCCACGCAAGCTTCTGGTCGGTCGGGACAGGAAATAATGATGATAAACTTTCCACCAATCGCATCGGAGAATGAGGCGTATTACCTTGCATTAATGCGTTCCGATGGCATGCACAGGGTTTTTTGCCTCGAAGCAGCGACCGATCCATGTTCTGGAAACGTACTGACGTTTGTTACTGAGTTTGTAACCCATGGCCGCGTGAATTGGGGAGAAGGTTGCGAGCCAACAGTGATCGCGTTTCAAGAAAAGATTGTCAATCTGTATAATAACGAAGATGCAAGGCCGCTTTCCTTTTTTCCAATACCGCTCGCCTGAGTAGCGAGGCGGTGTTTTGTCAGCCTTTAAACATGATGTTTGTCGACTCACCCAAAGATACTGCAACTGCTGCCCTTTTTTCAAAAATCCTCACCATCACCCAAAGCCCCGCGCTAAACACAATCGGCCCAAAAACGAACACACAAAAATAGGCAATCTTCCACTCGTTCTTATTCGCCCCCAACGCCGCCGCCGTCACCGGCGCACTCGCCGCCGTAAGCTTCGACAAATCCGTAATCTCAATTCGCCGATCTTTATCATAATCAAAGTCAGCAGCCTCTCTCGATTTGACGCTCTGTTCATAAACACCCGCTGTACCTGCGTTGATATAAATCTCCGAAGGATCGATGTCATCGCCGTCATAGTCAATTCGAATCGATTGGCCCGGCGCCACAGTAAAGTCGCCGTTTTTGAGTGCTGGCCAATGGATTATTTCCAATGCCGTAACAGGGAGCGCGCTGCGGTTTTTCGAGCCATCCCACACCCCGATCGGAGTCACCGAAATCGGCGCCGCAGTCTTATTGACGATCACAATTTCTTCTCGAAAAGCGGCGCCAAAATTCAGTGCGCACAGGGGCATGACCGAAAAACAGGAGGCGAGGATCGCCATCGCTTTCAGCACGTTTCTTGGTCGTTGCATGGCAATTTTCTCAATCCCGGTAGGAGTGACCTGCCGTTGGCAAATTCGACCATCCCACAAATTCGGATTGCCAACCGCTTGAGCGCCGTTGCAAAATAGCTTCTGCTGTTTTGTCGTTTTGAAGAATATTTTTCAGGATACAGCCATGAGTGATAGCGCCGCTACGAACAAGATCCTTCTCCTCATCCTCGCGATCTTCTTGCCGCCCCTTGCCGTATTTCTAAAGGAAGGCGCGGGAACGCAGTTCATTATCAATTTGATTCTTTGGATCCTCATCGTCACCTGGCTTGTGGCGACCATTCACGCATTTTGGGTTGTGCTGAAGTAGATGGTCAAAGCGAAATTGCGGCGTCCGGGCGCGGAATCTCTTCCGCGCTTCCCGCATTCCGCGAACTATGTCCCATCCATCTTCAGCGCCGAATTCAAAAAAGCCTGAACATCCGCCGCCGTGTCGATCAGCTTCGTCGTCGGCGTTCCCGCTCCATGTCCGGCGCTGGTTTCGATGCGAATGAGTGCGGGATTGTCGGCGCCTTGGCAATATTGCAGTGTGGCGCCGTATTTGAAACTGTGACCGGGGACGACGCGGTCGTCATGGTCGCCGGTGAGGACCATCGTGGCGGGGTAGTGAACGCCTTTGCGGAGACGATGGAGCGGCGAATAGCTGCGAAGATTAGGAAGATCTTGGGCGTTATCGGACGAGCCATATTCGCCGACCCAGGCCCAGCCGATCGTGAACTTGTGGAAGCGGAGCATATCCATCACGCCGACTCGGGGCAGGGCGGCGCCGAAGAGATCAGGGCGCTGCGTCATCGCGGCGCCGACGAGCAGGCCGCCATTGCTGCCGCCTTCGATCGCGAGTTTCTCGGGGCAGGTGTAGCCATTTTCGATCAGGTATTCGGCGCTGGAAAGGAAGTCGTCAAAGACACTCTGCTTGCCGAGTTTCATGCCTGCTTCGTGCCACTCGCGCCCGTACTCTCCGCCGCCGCGTAGGTTGGCGAGAGCATAAATCCCGCCACGTTCCATCCAAACGAGATTGGAGACGTTAAATGTAGGCGTCAGGCTAATGTCGAATCCGCCATAGGCATAGAGCAGCGTTGGGACTTTGCCATCGATCTTCAGACCCTTCTTATGAGTGATGAAGATCGGAACCTTTGTGCCGTCATAGCTCGTCGCAAAGACTTGCTTGGTCTCGTAGTCATCAGGATTGAAGCCGACTTTGGCGTCGCGATAGAGTGAGGAGTCGCCGGTTTTGACGTCGTAGCGATAGATGCGCGCAGGCGTCGTGAAGTTCGTAAAGGTGAAAAAGGTCTCGGGATCGTTTTGCTTGCTGCCGATGAGGTTCGCCGTGCCGATCGCGGGCAATTTTACTTGGCGAACGGCGGTTCCGTCGGTCTTGAAAATCCGGATCGCGGTTTGAGCATCTTCCAAATACTCCCCAACCAAATGTCCGCCGAGATAGTTCGCGGCTTGCAGAACCGAGGCGCCTTCAGGAATCAGCGTCTTCCACTGATCCTTGGCGGGCTTGGCCAAGTTGATTGAAATCAACTTGCGTTTCGGCGCGGCGTCATCAGTCGCGAGATAGAAAACGTCGCCATCATTGCCGATGACATCATATTGGAATTCGAATTCCTTGATCAACTCGATGACCGGCGACTCGGGCTTCGATAAGTCTTTGTAGAAGATCAGGTTCTTCTTTTGCGTTCCTTCCCAAACTGAGACGATTAGGTATTTGCCATCCTCCGTGACGGCAGGCCGGAAGCCCCATTCCTTTTGATCATCTCGCTTGTAGATCAGCGTGTCTTTCGATTGCGGGTCGCCGATCTTGTGATAGAAGAGTTTTTGAAAGTAGTTCGCGCCGGTGAAGGTTGCGTCCTTGGCGGGCTCGTCATAACGGGCGTAGAAAAAGCCCTGATTGTCGGGCGTCCAGGCGATGCCCGCGAACTTCGACCACTTCACCGAGTCGGTCCGCTCCTTGCGCGATTCGACTTCCATTACCTTCCATTCTCGCCAGTCGGAGCCCGCGCCGGCGAGGCCGAAGGCGAGTAGTTTTCCGTCATCACTTACTTCCCAGCCGCCGAGCGCAACGGTGCCATCCTTGGAAAGCGTATTGGGATCGAGCAAGAGCTTCGGCTCACTATCGAGCTTGTCACTCCAATAGAGCACCGCCTGGTTCTGGAGTCCATCATTGCGAGTAAAGAAGTAACGCCCGCCGCGTTTGATCGGCGCTGAGAAGCGTTCGTAGTTCCAGAGCTTGGTCAGCCGCGAGTGAATCGCCTCACGAGCCGGAATTTTGTCCAGGTACGCCCTGGTAACTTTATTCTGCGCCTCGACCCAGTTCTTGGTTTCGGCGGAATTCACATCCTCAAGCCAGCGATAGGGATCGGCGATCTTCTGGCCATGATACTCGTCGACATGTTCGGAACGCTTCGACTCAGGGTAAGCAATCACCGCTTTGGCGGCTGGCTTCTGATCGGGATCTTCGGCACGCACGGCGAAGGTAGCTCCGCAGCAGACGAGTGGAAACAGAATAGTGGCGGCAAGACGCATGAATCGATCCTCAATGGAGGCGATAAGGGCGGGGGGCTGCCCGATATGATAGAGGGGGGGCGGCGCCATTTGGAGGCGGTTGCTTATTGAGCCCACTCGATGTGATTTTTCAGTACCTGAGCGTCAGCTAGTTCCCAAATCAGAGCAATGGCCTCAATGATCTTCTCGATTTGTAAGTTCTTTTGACGGCAAATGACGAATCCCGAATGCTCCAGGCCTTGAGAAGCCAAACGAGCGAAGTCACGGTCATGCGTCACCAGGACTCGGCCCGTGCGGAATGCGAATGCAGCCTGATCGGGATCGGTTGCACCTAGCAATCCAGCATCCGCCGCCGTCGTTACATCAATTCCATGTCGTCGCAACCCAGCGGCCACTGCGCCATGAATATGTTCGTCCAAATGAAATTGAAGCGAACGCGACATCGCTTTCCTACACCGCTCCGAATTTGCTTTTCGCCGACTTAGTCATCTTCTCGAAATACTCATCATCGGCTTTGATTTCTTCGTCAATCTCGTTTCGATGATCCCAGTAATACGACAGTGCAGCATAGACTTCCGCCATGCTGATCGTCGGAAGAGCCTCCACAATTTGCTTGGGACTCATGCCATTGTGCTCGTGACAGGTCACGATGTCGGAGACCTTGATTCGGTGGCCGGCGATTCTTGGCTTGCCACCGCAAGTATCTGGCGTAACTACGATATAATCGCGCAACGTTGGTGGAGGCGGGAGAACCGTCTCGATGGTTGGCGAGTTGGGCGGCGTAGTGGTGGACATCGGCAGGCAATTTCAAGGGAATGGCGATATCTTCATTCTACTACGAAATTGTGCGGCAGACAAACCAGGAATTCTGTGCTACTCAGCTAAATCCACTCAATGGTGTTTTGTAATGCGGCGGGCTCCGCAATTTCCCACATCATTACAAGGCTGTGAACGATCTCACCAATCGTCCGCGATCCCATGTGACAAAAGACGATTCCTGCATGAGGGACGCTGTTCGCCGCGTGGATCAAGTAATCCTCATCATGAGTAAGGATTACTCGCATCGTTCTCAGTGCATATTCAATGTGTTCAAGATCAGCGGCATGAAGCAACCCCGCCTCGGACGTGGTTGTCACATCAATCCCGCGGCGTCGAAGCCCCTCAGCAATCGCATTAGGGATATGCTGGTCAAGATGAAAGCGAATCGTTCGGCTCATCGCTTGCTTTCATTGAACTGAATTGGCTGATGGCGCCTTTTCGCATTTCCTCAGTAAACTCTCGCGCGGCTTTGATATCCGCATCAATTTCTTCGCGATGATCCCAGTAGTAGGATAACGCTGCATAAACTTGGCCGAGCGTGATGCCAGGATAGTTTGAAACAATCTCGTCCGGAGTTAGCCCCATCCGCTCATGAGCAATCGCAATATGCGAAACCTTGATTCGATTTCCAGCGATACGCGGCTTACCGCCGCAGATGCCTGGCGTGATTACGATATGATCACGCAACGTCGGCGGAGGCGGGAGAACCGTCTCGATGATTGGCGAATTGGACGGTGTAGTTGTCGACATAAGTAAGCAATTCCGTGGGGAATGGCGATATTTCCATTCTACTACAAACTCGTGTCGCGGACGAACTCGGAAATCCTCTCTGAATCCTCCGTGAATCCACCGCCTCGCCTCACAATTTCGGCCGATCAGGGCTAAAATCGCGACTTTGGCGTCCGTTCCTCGCCCCTGAAAATTGCAAAGCAAATCCATGCCCGCCCAAACCTGGACGCTTCTCGACGACACCCCCGGAACGCAGCGCGTCGCCGACTGCGATCTTGAAGTCAAAACCAAAATCGGCGAAGTCTCTCCCCTCAGGGCGCGTTGGGAAACTCTCCACAGCGGCCTGAGCCAAGGCGTGAACCTGCTCGTCATCGAAAATGACAAATGCAGCGTCTCGATCATTCCTCAGCGCGGCATGGGTATCTGGAAAGCCCTCTGCGGTGGACAAGAGTTCGGCTGGAACTCGCCCGTGCGCGGGCCGGTGCATCCTGCGTTCGTACCACTGATGGAACCAAGCGGACTCGGCTTCCTTGATGGCTTCGATGAATTACTCACGCGCTGCGGACTCGAAAGCAATGGCGCTCCCGAATTCGACGCAGACGACAAACTCAAATACCCTCTCCACGGGCGCATCGCCAACAAATCCGCCTATCGTCTCAAGGTCACAATCGATCCCGAGGCGGGTGAAATTGCCGTTACCGGAATGGTCGAAGAGGCACGGTTTCACTTTCAGAAACTGCGAATGGCCTCGACCATCACGATGAACCTCGGCGACTGTGGCGTCCACATTGTCGATGAAGTGACCAACTTCTCCGCCTCGCCTGCGGAGACGCAGATGCTCTACCACGTCAACTTCGGACCGCCTGTTCTCGGCAAGGGCGCCAAGATTGTGGCGCCAGTGAAAACGATCGTGCCTCGAAACGCTCATGCGGCTAAGAGCATCGACAGTTGGGACAACTACCCTGCGCCGATCGCCGGGACCGAAGAGACGGTTTACTTCTTCGACCTCTTCGCAGACGCCGCTTCGCGCACCCAGGCGCTCCTCAAATCGGCCGATGAAAATCTCGGCGTGAGCATGAGTTGGGATACTGAAACGCTGCCATACTTCACCCTCTGGAAAAATCCAACGGCGGAAGCGGACGGCTACGTCACCGGCCTCGAACCGGGGACGAATTTCCCTAATCCAAGATCGTTCGAGGGTAAGCAGGGCCGTTTTGTCAAACTCGCACCAGAGCAAACGGTGCGATACGACCTCACCCTCGAATTCCTAACAACCAAAGAGCAAGTCGCGTCAGCCGGATCGCAAGTCAACGGCATCGCGGCGGGCCGCAAACCGCAAGTCATAAGCGCTCCCCAGCCTGACTGGTGCAGCTAAGTGGAAATCAGCAAGCGAAATCAACTCGGGCTCATTGGATTGCTTTGCTTCCTGGTCGCAGGCGCACTCTTCCTCGCGCCCCGAGGCGCGAATTCTTCGGTCGCAATCGGTGGAAGCCTCCGACTCGGCTTCGCCTTCGGCGTCGTCTGGCCCGCACTCCCCAATCTGCTCGCCATCGTGCAGCGCGCACCAACTTGGTATTGGTATCTCTTCCTCTTCGGCCTCATCTTCGCCGCGCTGCGGCCATTCCCGTTCGCCTTTGTGATGCCGCCGGTCCTTGCGGCGCTGTGGATCATCGCACCGAAGGTGAAAAAGTACACCGAAAAAGCAAGGCGTTCAAAAGGGTGATCGGCGGCGCATGACATGGCCGCCGTGGGGAGGTAACATAGTGGCAGCTTGCCCTCCCACCCTCCACTCTCTGCGAGCCCCTTCATGACCTCCCGCCGCAAGTTCATCGCCACCGCCTCCGCTGTCGGCATCACCGCCGCCATCGGCGCTCCCCGCGTTGTCACCGCCAAGAAAACCGACACGAAACTTATCGTGGGCGAGGGTGACCACAAGTTTGAAGTCACGCATGAGTGGCCGCAGCTACCCGAAAAATACACCTGGCAGACGACGCACGGAGTGGCGGTCGACAAAGCAGGCAATCTCTATGTGATTCATGAAGGCCGCGCCGACCAGAAGGATCATCCTTCCATTTTCGTTTTCGATTCTGCCGGAAAGTTCATTCGCGCCTTTGGAGAGCAATTCCAAGGAGGCGGCCACGGCATTGAAATTCGCGAGGAAGGCGGCGAGGAATTTATCTACACCTGCGCGTATCAGATGAAGAAGACCTTCGCCAAAATGACGCTGAAGGGCGATATCGTTTGGCAAAAATATGCGCCAATGGATTCAGGGGTCTACGCGGCTGGAGAAGATAAGCCTGGCGCCGCGACTTGGTCTCGAAAAGGATTCCTGCCGACGAATTTTGCATTCTTGCCCGATGGCGGATTCATTCTCGCCGATGGTTACGGCGCATGGGTCATGCATCGTTACGACAAGGACGGCAATTGGAAGTCGTGTTTCGGCGGCGACAAATTATTCGATACCCCTCACGGCGTCTGGGTCGACAGCCGCAAAGGCCGCGAGCCAGAAATCGTCGTCTGCGATCGCGCCCATCACATGCTCAAGTTTTTCACGCTTGATGGCGAACTAAAGGGAGAAATGAAGGGCTTTGGCTTGCCCGCAAACTGCGAGACTCAAAAGGGCTTGCTACTGGTGCCGGAACTACACGCCCGCGTTTCGATTCTCGACGAAAAGAATGAAGTCGTCGCTCGACTCGGTGAAGATGTCGCCCGCGTGACCGGCAAGGATGGCGGCAAAATTCGCGGCGACAGCAAGCTATGGGAGCCGGGCAAATTCGTTCACCCGCACGACGCCTGCTTCGCCGCCGACGGCAGCATCTTCGTCGCCGAATGGGTCGGCGCCGGGCGTGTGTCGCTGCTGAAGAAAGTTAGTTAGCCCGATTTTCCAAGAAATCGTGGCACACAAGCCAATCCCGCCTGCCTTTCCCTCCCGCCTGCATCCAATCCCACCATGCGTTTGTTCCTACTCACTTTTGCCGTGATGTGCTGCGCCAATGTTAACGGCGACGAGCCGATCGACTACGCCAAGCAAATCAAGCCGGTGTTGCAAGCACGCTGCTACGCCTGTCACGGCGCACTGAAGCAAGAAAGTGACTTGCGACTCGATACCGTCGAGCTTGCGAGAAAAGGCGGTGCGAGCGGCGCCGAAGTGCTCTCCATTGACCCCGCCAAAAGCGAACTTCTGCAAAGGATCGCGTCGACGGACATGAGCGCGCGAATGCCGCCAGAGGGAGAGCCATTAACGGCGGCGCAGATCGACCTCATTAAGAAATGGCTAGAGCAAGGCGCCATATCTCCGAAAGAGGAACAGCCCGAACGCGATCCGCGAGAGCACTGGGCTTTTCGCGCACTCGTGCGCCCGCAAGTTCCCGGCAGCGCGAATCAAAATCCTATCGACGCCTTTCTCGCCGTCAAACGCAACCAGCTTCAACTCACTCCACAAAGTCGCGCGGAGCCGAGCCTTTGGCTACGCCGTGTCTATCTCGATGTCACTGGCTTACCCCCATCGGCAGAAGAACTCAAGGCGTTCGCGGCGGACCCCAGTGACGACGCTGCTCGCCTAGTGGTCGATCGCCTACTCGCCTCGCCCCAATATGGCGAACGTTGGGGCCGCCACTGGATGGATATCTGGCGCTACAGCGATTGGTGGGGCCTCGGCGCCGAAGTTCGCAACTCGCAGAAGCACATCTGGCACTGGCGCGATTGGGTTATCGAATCGCTCAACGCCGACAAAGGCTACGATCAGATGCTCCGCGAAATGCTCGCCGCCGATGAGCTCTATCCCAATGACCTCGAAAAACTCCGCGCCGGCGGATTTCTTTCAAGACAATATTTCATCTTCAATCGCACCACGTGGCTCGACGGAGTGATCGAACACACGAGCAAAGCAATGCTCGGCGTCACGCTCAATTGCTGCAAATGCCACGACCACAAGTACGATCCCTTTTCGCAAGAAGACTACTACCGCTTCCGTGCAATCTTCGAGCCATACCAAGTTCGAACTGAACTCACGCCCGGGGTGATCGACGCTACGGTAGATGGAATTCCACGCCCCTTTGATTGCAACCTCGAAGCAATCACGCAACTCCACATTCGCGGCGACGATCGCAATCCTGATCCCAGTAAGAAGATCGCACCGGGGGTTCCTTCGATCTTTGGCAGCGAAGCTTGGCAAGTCTCCCCAGTGAACTTACCTAAAGAAGCCATCGATCCGGGTATTCGGGCCGCCGTCATCCAGAGTTTTGTCGCGGATGCCGAACAAAAACTCGTCAAAGCTCGGGAACTGGGCGACGGGCTTTCGATTGGCATCGCAGCGTTACAACTCGACGCTATTCGCGCACGTTCGGCAGCGCAGCGAGCGATAGCGGATAATCGCCCCAAGGAAGAATGCAGTGCCTTGGCGAAAGAAGCCGTCAAACGCGAACGACTCTTGGCCATTGCGCAAACGGAGCAAAACCTCAAGGCAGCGGAAGCCTCTCATGTTGCGGGCGAGGAAGCCAAAAAGCCTGAACTCTCCAAAAAGATCGAAGAAGCAAAGGCTGCACTCGTCGCAGATCGTAAATCGCTTGAAACCATTGACGAGAACTTTACCCGAATTCCCGGCGCCATCAAAACCGCCGAAAGTAACTTAGAAACGCCAGAATCCCGCGCCAAACCATTTCCAGCAACGAGCACGGGCCGACGGACGGCATTGGCGAACTGGATTACCGATGCCAAAAATCCACTAGCCGCTCGAGTGGCGGTCAATCACATTTGGACGCGGCACTTTGGCCGCCCGTTGACGCCGAGCCTGTTCGACCTGGGCCGCAAGTCAGCGCCGCCGGAACATCCAGAACTGCTCGATTGGCTCGCCGTCGAGCTGATCGAAAGCGGCTGGAGCATGAAGCACTTGCATCGGCTGATGCTCACGTCGCAGGCCTATCGCATGACTTCATCCAGTGCTGGCGCGAATGTTCAGAACATTGCGAACGATCCGGAAAACCACTTCTATTGGCGGGCGAATCCGATTCGCATGGAAGCTCAGGTGGTGAGGGACAGTCTCTTGAGTCTTTCCGGTGAAATCGACTTAACGCAAGGCGGGCCGACGATTCCCGTGAAGGATGACGCTTCGCGCCGCCGCAGCCTTTACTATTTTCATTCGCATAACGAGCAGCAGGGCTTCCTTGAAATGTTCGACGACGCCAGTGTGCTGGAGTGCTATCGCCGCACCGAGAGCATCGTTCCCCAGCAGGCGCTTGCTCTCGAGAACAGTCAGCTGGCGATCAATGCCGCCCAGAAAATCGCCGCCCACTTGCCCAGTGATGGCGACGATGCTTTCATCACCTCTGCCTTTCAGTTGATCCTCGGTTACTTGCCTGATGGCAATGAGCAGAAGGTTTCCAGCGAAGCATTGGCCGCTTGGAGATCACTTGCCCCTGATCCGAATCAAGCCCGTGCGCGGTTTGTACTCGCTTTGCTCAATCACAATGATTTCGTGACGATACGGTGACGCTATGACACATAATGAGCAAAATGCGAGTGGTTGCGAATCGCGCCGTGGGTTCCTTTGGAACTCTTGCTTCGGGCTTTCGAGTCTCGCGCTTGGCGCAATGCTGGCACGGGATGGTGTTGTTCGCGCCTCTGATGTCGAGCCTTGGTCACCGCCGACAGGCCAACCGCACTTTGCTCCTAAAGCCAAGAGCGTGATCTGGCTGTTCATGAATGGCGGTGTTTCGCATATGGAGAGCTTCGACCCGAAGCCGATGCTCACCAAGTATGAAGGGAAGTCGATTGCGGAGACGCCGTACAAGGATGTGCAGAATCCTGAAAAGCTGAAACGCGCCCGAGTGACGGTGATCAATGACGCCAATGGCCAGCAGCGGAACAAGCTATACCCGCTTCAGGTCGGCTACAAAAAGTATGGGCAGGCTGGCATCGAGATGAGTGACTGGGTCCCTCATATGGGCAGCGTCGTCGACGATCTCGCCATCATTCGCTCAATGTGGACGACAGATGATAATCATGGCGCCCAGACGCAATTCCACTCGGGCCGCCACATGCTCGATGGCGAATACCCCACACTCGGCGCCTGGGTGCACTACGGCCTGGGCTCCGTGAACGACAACCTGCCTCAGTTCATCTCGATTGGCAATCGCGAGTACTGGAACGCGAAGGATGGGCACTACCTTGGCCCCGCTCATGATGCGATACCGCTCCGCATCGATCCAGCGAATCCACTGAACTACGGCAAACCGGCCCAAGCGATCTCCTCGGAAGAACAAAAAATCGGCTTCGATCTCGTCGGCAAACTCAATACACTGCGCGGCGAACAATATCCCAACGATCCCGCCCTAGCCGCTCGCATTAAGGCGTATGAACTCGCCTTTCGAATGCAGTCCTCGGTGCCTAATGTGCTCGACTTTGCCTCCGAAACCGAGGAAACGAAAAAACTCTACGGCCTCGATGAGCCGGCGACTCGAGACTTTGGTATGCAGATGCTCGCCTCGCGGAGACTTGTCGAACGCGGCGTCCGCTTCATCCAAGTCCAACATGGCGCCGGAGGTGCAGGCGCATGGGACGCCCACGGCGGCCTCAAGGCAAATCACGCAAACAATTTCCGCGCGGTCGATAAACCAATCGCCGGCCTCATCAGTGATCTAAAACGCCGTGGCCTGCTCGACTCAACAATCGTCCTCTTCGCCAGTGAATTCGGCCGCACACCGGGCACTCAGGGCTCCGATGGCCGCGACCATCACATCTTCGGCTTCTCCGTCTGGATGGCCGGTGGCGGCATTCGCGGCGGGATGGTGCATGGCTCCACCGACGAAATCGGTTTCCATGCCGTCGACCAGCCGCACTATGTCACCGATATTCACGCCACAATCATGCACCAAATGGGCCTCGATTCGCGAAAACTAGAACTCCCGAGCCGCAAACGCCTCGACATCGATCATGGCAAAATAATCCGCGAAATCTTGACGTAGGAATCGCTACAAAGCCGCGAACCTCGTCGCTGGCATTGTCTCCATGAACCTTTCGCCTCTACGATTGCCGGCGAGTTTCGAAATCTTCGCGGAATGAACTAAATTGACCGCCGAATCGTCTGACATCACAACGGATGCCGTCAAAGACTCTTTGAAAGATACCGCCCAACGCCGTGCTTTCCTCCTGCGCACTGCCGAGCTATTGCACCAATACGGCACGCCGTCGCATCGCCTCGAACCGCTGATGATCGAGTTCTCCAGGACGATCGGCTGCGAGGGAATGTTCCTCTATACGCCCACATCGCTGATTATCTCCTTCGGCAAGGGCGAAGAAGAACGCACCTACCTGCGCCGAGTCGACGCGGGCGAAGTCGACGCCGGCAAGCTGATTCAATTCGACGAATCGCTCGAAGACCTCGAAGCTGGCCGCACTTCGCTCTCCTTCGCATCGATCAAGATGGAAGAGATCGCCGCCTCGCCGCCAACGTATGGTCGCATTCTCACCGTGCTCGCCTGTGGAGTCGCTTGCGGCGCAGTCGCCGTTTTTCTTGGCGGCAACATCATCGGCACGATGACGGCGATCCTCTTGGGACTGAGCCTTGCGGCGCTCGAAATGATCGTCGCACCGCTCAAGTGGGATCGAGGGCTCTTCCCACCGGTCGCCGGTTTTCTGGCGGCTTGCGGTTCGATCTTGGTTGCTCGATTCATCTCGCCGATTGATGACCGACTAACCACGCTCGCCGCGCTGGCGATTTTCTTGCCAGGGTTGCGGCTGACGATTGCCCTTACCGAACTCGCGATGGGGCATCTTTCAGCAGGCACCGCTCGTCTCGCAGGCGCACTCGCCTCATTGCTGACGCTCGTTGTCGGCGTCGCGATCGCTTGGCGAATGATGGAGGATTTGCGGCGACCGATGTCCGACTATGCGTGGCCCATGCCTCCTTGGGCCTGGTATGTCGCTCTTGCCGCGGCGCCGCCGGCTTTTGCGATTCTTTTCCGCGCCCGCATTGCGCAGTGGCCGGTCATCTTCGCGGTGAGTCTGGCTGGTTTTCTAGCGTCACTCTTTGCCTCGCGCTATTTAGGACTGGAGGCCGGGCCATTTCTCGGCGCTTTCACGGTCGGCGTGGGGGCGAACCTTTATGCGCGTCTAGCTAATCGCCCCGCGCTAGTGGCGCTAACCCCCGGCATGATTTTGCTCGTCCCGGGAAGTTTGGGTTATCGCAGTTTCACGTTTCTAATCGACCGCGAAACGATCGCCGGCGTCGATTTCGCATTCAACATGCTGATTGTGGCAATGTCCGTCGTCGGCGGCCTCTTAGCGGCCAACGCGGCGCTGCCGCCGAAGCGGAATTTGTAGCGATTTGTTGCCGATCTCAGTTCAATAATGGACTTTGCCCGGTTTACTTGCCGACGGTATGATTAGGAGAAGCCAAACCCCGAGGCCATCATGTCGCTCGCCCGCATCTTCCAAAGCCTTCGCCTCAGCGGCGGTTATGACTACCACCTCGAAGGCAAGCGATACATCGCTGGTTATGACGAAGTGCGGGTAGGCAAGCTCCTGGGGATCATGGCGACGAAATCGCAAAAAACGGGCGACATCGGTTGGCTCTTGCCGCTTCGCCCACTGATTCGCGAAATCGATTCGCTCCGTACCCGCACGTTTCTCTCCTACGTGATTTCCACTGCGAGCGACAGCGGCTTTCTTCGCATCGCCATTTGGCTTCGCGGGCGCTGCGGCGGTTACGTCGGCAGCTCGATCGTCGCCAAACTGGCTCGCGATCGTGATGATGGCATTCGCAAGCAAGTAGCCATCTGCCTAAGAAGGCTCAGCGCCTGGCCAGCGCTCCGACAAATGGCGTCCAATGATCCGAGCCCCCGCATCCGGGCGATCGCAAACCAACCAGCCATTCCATCCCACTCCCGCCGCCAATCCCGCTTCCTCGAAAATGTGGAAGCCTTGAAAACATCGTCCACCGAGATGCCGCTTCGAATCGCGTCGAGCGTCACCTTCAACGAAGGCCGTCCTGCGAGGCCCGATTGGCTTATCAGGCAGATTCTGAACCGCATTCATGCGCTCGTGACCGGAGCGTAAATCAGTAAAGCAGATTTACTCCACCTCCGGCCGTACACTCCCATAATCCCACGGCTTCCCCGAAAAGGGCAACCGCTTCGGCGCCGCCGGAATCGTCCCGGGCTTCAGTTGCTTAGCAAGCTCAATCCCCACATCGCGAATCTGATCGCCGGCGGTAATCTCGAGGTTGCTGTAACTCGTGAGCCGCGTCTCATATCCGCCGCCATCTGCCGCAAACGCCGCCTTCGTCGGCACATAGCCCACGCAGCCGTTGGTGAGCGAAGCCGGGAACGTAAAGGGAAACCCGCTTCCCGCTTTGATTTGAAGTCCATACTCACAAAAATACTCGGCGGGATCGGTCACAAACACCGCGGGCCCCACTTGGACTGCCTGCACTTCGACTTCGACGTTTTTATCTTTCTGAATCAATGCATCGAGCAAAACCGTCTCTTTGGCAAAGGTCTTATCGGCTGCAGGAACTTTGGGATCATTCGCCTCCACCATCGCCAGCGCCGCCTTCACCTTCTCTGGCTTCGGGAGGCGTCGCGGAACTTGCCAGACTTTCGTTTTGGCGCCTAAGGGTGCAAGGCTTCCGCGTTCCATCGAAATGAGCACTTTCACCGCTTCGGCGCCGACGCGCCCGCCTACCATCTCCGCCCAACGCTCGGGGGCGGGATGCTGGGTCTCGCTTTGATTATTCACCTGCGTGACGTCCCCCGATGCGCCTGCGATGAAGACGACAACGCAGTCCTTGCCGTAATAGCCTTGAATCACTTTTTCGAGGTAATACACATAGTTCGCCGAAATGCCGCCGGGGTTCGTCGTGGCATGACAAGAGAAATTGACGATGCAGCCCAGGAGCTTCTCTTTTTTGCTCGGCTCTTTGGACACATCCCAAGCGCCGATCACGCCGACTTCCGGATCGACCGGCCCGGCAGGCTCAATGATCTCCGGGTTGCCAAGCCCCGGATGCGTCATGGTGTAGCCCGAGCGCATTTTGAATCGCCGATTGAAGGCCACCTGCGACTCGATTCCTCTGCCGACGCCGGCATTCGACACTTGTCGCTTCGCATGCGCCTCGATCACCGCTTCCACAATCGCCGTCTCGGATTTCTCCAAATACTTCGGATCCACACAGGTGCTCTCCTTGTACGCCAGCTTCTGCACCAGCGGCGAAGCATAATCAAACTCGCCCGGCATGATCCACGCGAGCGGCCCCGAAGAATGCGAATGCGACGCGTTGAAAAGCTGGTGATCTTCGGGAATGCCCGTCTTATCAAAAATCCGCCTGCGAACTCGCTGCACGGATTCGCGACGAATGCCGATCGCATCGATTCCCACAATCGCAACCATACTCTTCCCATCATCAAAAACGGCCGCCCGCACTTTGCAGGGATCATGCAGCGTTTGGTGGTAGGCTTTGCCATATCCGCCCGGCGCCTCCATGCCGATCAGAGGCGTGATGTCTCTCTCAGCAAATCCGGCGAGGAAAGCCGGCTCGTCGGCGACGACCAAGGGGAGGCCAAGCGAAAGGAATACCGCAAACGTAGCAAGGAAGCGAATCATCAGGGCGCCTTTTCGGTCGGAGGAATGGCGGGCGGCTCGTTCTCTGCCTCGCCTTTGAGGTAAGCAAGCAGATCGGCCAGTTCTGGGCGGGAAAGCGTATTCTCAATCCCCTGCGGCATGAGTGAAAGCGGGCTCTTCGAAAACTCCTCCAACTGATCGCGCGGAATGTTTTCCTCTTTTCCCTGCGGCAATCGAAGGGTTACAGAGGTTGCTGTTTCATTTGCCAAAAGCCCTTGCAGCGACCGCCCATCATGGAGCACTGCCGTGTACGCATTAAAACCTTGCGTAATTTCCTGATCGGGAGCCAAGAGATGAAGCAAGATCGTGGCCTTTGGCTGATTGCGAATCCCAAACAGGTCCGGCCCGACGGCAAAACCTTCTTGATTAAGGCGATGGCAATTCGCGCACGATCTTCCAAACACCTTTCGACCATGGGCGGAATTCCCAGGCAACTCCGCCACTTCTTTCAGAGACTCGTAAACCGCCGCCCGATTTCCTTGAATGGCGCCAAATAGTTTTTCCGCACGAGTGCGAATCGATTCGTCGCGATGGGAAGTGAGCTGCCGCCGCTTCAGTGAATCGATCGCCTGGAGTGAGATTTCGCCCGATTCGAGTCGTTTCAAGAGTGGCTCGATGGTTTCGGGAGCAGCCAACATCGTTGCAATCAGTTCCTCGCGAACGGCAGTGGAATAAGAGTCCCATTTTTCCACCACCAAAATCCGATCCGCCACCGCCGCCTCTCGCCAGGCACACAGCGCCCTTAGGACGGGAATCTGAAGTGGTTCAAGATCGAGCGCGGCAAAGAGTGCTAACTCGGCTGCCTCAGTTCGAGCGAGACTCAAAACCTCTGCCGCCGCAACTTTGTCGGAAATGCTTGCGTCAGCATTCCTCATCATCTGAACCGCTTCATCAAGAATTGCGCCAACCCCCATCGCACCCTGAAATTCCTTTTCGCGCAGCCAACCTTGATTGCGCCACACTTCCATCATGCCTCCGAGCGCCGCCGCACGTTCTCCAAAGTTGCCTTCATAGGTCTTTAGGATCCGCACCAAGACTTCTGGCTGCTTTTCCTTCGCATGACGCAGGGCCAAAAGCCGACTGGCTTCCCGTAGCAACTCGAGATCGATCGGCAATTGGTAGGAGGCTTTTTTGAGTTCTGTTAAAAACTGGGATTCGCGGCCCGAAATGCCGCACAAGATGGCGAGCCGCATCCAAGGGAAGGCTCGACAAGTGGATGC
>JBKJSI010000903.1:0-21983 GCA_046595915.1 Pirellulaceae bacterium | reverse complement strand
CAATTTGCCGCCAGCTACGATTTTTCTTGGTGACAACGGCAGCATGGTAATCGGTCTAATCTTGGGCGCGGTGACCGTCAAAGCCTCGCTCAAGGGGCAGACGCTCATGTTTGCTTCAGCGCCGTTTGCTGTGATGGCGATTCCATTCCTTGATTCCGGAATGGCGATACTGCGGCGAAAGCTGACTGGGCGGAGCATTTACACCACGGACCGCGGCCACTTGCACCATACACTTTTGAAGAGCGGGCTTTCACATCGACGAATGCTTGCTTTAGTCGCCGTACTTTGCTTCATCACCTCTTCCAGCGCGCTTTTGGCTCATCGCTTTCAGAGCGATTTGATCACGCTTGGTGCAGTTTTTGTCGTCGTGGCCGCATTGGTCTGGAGCAAGCTGTTTGGCTATGGCGAATGCATGTTGCTCGTGAATCGCATGCGGAGCTTCAGCAGTTCGCTGACCAAAGTGATCGGTCGGAAGCAGGACAATGTTGTTGAGCAGTCGGTCCACTTACAAGGATCGCGGGATTGGCAAACGATTTGGTTCGCGGTTACCGAATTTGCCCAACTACACAACCTTGGCAAAGTGCAACTCGACCTTAATATTGCCTGGTTGCATGAAGGTTTTCATGCAACTTGGAAGCGGCGCGATGTTTCAGCGGATGCTCAGCTTTGGCATACCACCTTACCTATTATTGCGGATGACCGAGCGGTCGGGCGCTTAGAAATTAGCGCACCGTTTTGCCGGGAATCCACTTATCAGGTATTGGCAATGGTCGCCGAGCTCCTTGAGTCGTTAGAGCCATCGATTGCTCGACTTTTGTCCACAGAAGTCGCCGTCGTCCCGACGCCAAGAGCCGCTAGCTTTGTTCCGACAACGGATACTCTACTAGTAGACTCTGGTTTTTCAGTCGTGGAATAACCGAAACCTCGGAATTGCCAACACTGCACTGGCGATTTCAAAGATTTGGCAAATTTGGGTTATGTCGATTGGGTAAACCGCAACGGTCAAGTTTTGGAGGATAACTAACGAAGGTTAAACGTCTCAAGCTTATCTAGGGGTAAACTTCCTCGTTGCATTGTTGACGCTCATTTCGATCCGCCATGCCAATTCTCAAATACGAACCCGATATTTTCCCTAAATCCCTCCTTGCGGAGGGGGATGAGGTGGAAGCTGCGCCCGAGCTGTGTAGGCAGGCACTATGTAGCGACGCGCAGTGGTGGGCCGTTTACACGATGTCGCGGCAAGAAAAGATGTTAATGCGGAAGCTGTATGCGAAGCAGATTCCGTATTACTCACCGCTGGTGGAACGACGATTTCGATCGCCCAACGGCCGCGCTCGCACAACATTCGAGCCGCTTTTCCCGAATTATGTGTTCTTGTTCGCTAATGAAACGCAGCGATATGCGACGATGGCGACGAATTGTGTTTCTCGCTGCCTTCAAGTTCCGGACGCAACTGACCTAATCCGAGACCTCAAGCGAATTCAACAATTGGTCGCCACCGGTGCGGCGCTAACTCCGGAAACAAGAATCCAGGTTGGTGATCGAGTGCGAGTGAAATCGGGGCCGCTCAAGGGCGTCGAAGGCGTGGTGATGCGACGCGAAAATGAAGTGCGGCTGTTGGTTGCTGTTCAATACTTGCAGCGCGGTGCTTCGGTTGTCCTTAGTGACAACTCGTTCGAAGCGATCTAACAATGCGTTTTAATGTGCATGGCCAGCGAGCATTTGGCCGCGGGCTTTGGCTTCTTCGGCGAGTCCGATGAATTTGCGATCTTGAGTGCCATCAAAAGCACGCAAGTAAGTCACGCTCAAAGCCGTGTAGCCAAAGGGATCTTGCGGGTCGAGTTGAACGGCGGCTTCGCCATGTTTCACTGCGGAAACATGGTCCCCCAATTTGCCGTAACAAACCGCCAGCCCAAAATGCGCCATGGCGAAGGCGGGATCGGCTTTGAGGATTTCGAGGAGCTTTTCTACAGCTTCCTGGTATCTGCCAGCGGCTTTGAGTTTGTCTGCGTCGCGGTAAGCAATGTCGAGATCTAACGTTGTCATGGCTTTGGTATTTCCTGTCGTTGCAGCGTGTATTCGGTCGTGTTTATTGTGCCTGGACGAAGGCCATTCGCAGTTGCGAAAGGACTTGCGATAGCGCGTAGGATTCGTCGGCGTTGAGGTTGTTCTTTGACTTCTCTTGGAGCATTTCCAAGAGGCCAATGAAGTGTTTCGCCATGTCTGGTCGTTTTACCTTCTTCTTTTCGAGCGGATCATCCATATGACCCAGCGCCACCATCGTTTGTGTGGCCAGAGTCTGGATGAGAGTAGTAAACGTTGGCGGCGGAAGGCTTTCTGTTTCGCTCATATTCAACTCGAAGAAAATGCAATCCGTGAATTAATAACTAGGAAACAATTCGTTCGATTTCCTTCGCCCGCTCTGCACGTTCGGCTCGACGCTTGATCGAGGCTTCCACCAGATCGGCGAAGAGAGGGTGCGAACAGGTCGGTTTTGACTTGAATTCGGGGTGATATTGCACGGCTACGAAATAGGGATGATCGACGAGCTCCATGATTTCGACTAGCGAGCCATCGGGGCTTGCGCCAGAGACGACCATGCCGTTGGCGGCAAACTGTTGGCGATAAATGTTGTTGAATTCATAGCGGTGACGATGACGCTCGGAAATTCGCGTCGATTGATAGGCCAGCGCCGCTTTGCTCTCGGGCGTCAACATTGCATCGTGGGCTCCGAGCCGCATCGTGCCGCCCTTTTCGACGATGTTTCGCTGTTCATCGAGGAGACAAATGACGGGGTGCGGAGTGTTCTTGTCAAATTCCGTGGAGTTCGCGCCGGTCAGGCCGGCGACGTCGCGGCCGAACTCAATCGCGGCGCACTGCATTCCAAGGCAGATACCAAGGAAAGGAATCTTACGTTCGCGGGCGAATCGAATTGCTTCGATCTTGCCTTCGATGCCGCGTTCGCCGAAGCCGCCGGGAACCAGAATTCCGTCGTAACCGGCGAGCAGGCGCTCGGGACCTTCACGCTCGATTTCTTCGCTTTGGATGCGACCGATTCGGAGCTGGCAATCGTGGCCCATGCCAGCATGATCGAGGGCTTCGTAGATGGATTTGTAGGCGTCCTGATGCTCGGCATATTTGCCGACGACGGCGATCGAGATTTCGGATTTTGGATTTCGAAGGCGATGGAGCAGGTCGCGCCAATCGTCGAGCTGTAAATTGCCTAGTGGCAGACCAAATCGACGCAAAATGAACTGGTCGATTTGGTTGTTTTCAAGGCTCATGGGGACTTCGTAGATCGAGAAGTCCTTATCGCGTTCCTCGATGACTGCCTCTAGCGGAAGGTTGCAAAAGAGCGCGATCTTCTCGCGATCGCTGCGGGAAATCTCACGTTCGGAGCGGCAAATCAGCACATCGGGCTGAATACCGATTTGTCGCAGCAATTGAACCGAGTGCTGCGTCGGCTTGGTTTTGAGTTCGTCTGCCGCCTTTAGATACGGTACGAGCGTTAGGTGGATGTAAAGGCAGTTTTCCTTGCCCACATCGAGGGAATATTGGCGAATCGCTTCCAAAAATGGCTGGCTTTCGATGTCGCCGACGGTGCCGCCGATTTCCGTTATCACGATGTCGGTTTTGGCGTCATCTAATTTGCGAATGACGGACTTAATTTCGTCCGTGATATGCGGGATGACCTGAACGGTTTTGCCGAGGTAAACGCCACGGCGTTCCTTTTCGATGACCGAAAGGTAAATCTGGCCGGTCGTATAGTTGGAATCGCGGGTCAGTGGGCTATTGGTAAATCGCTCGTAGTGGCCCAGGTCGAGATCGGTCTCACTTCCGTCGTCGAGCACGTAGACTTCGCCGTGCTGGTAGGGGCTCATCGTGCCCGGGTCGACGTTGATATAGGGGTCAAGCTTTTGCATCTTGACCCGCAGCCCACGGCGCTCCAGCAGCAGGCCGATCGAGGCGCTGGTGAGTCCCTTTCCAAGAGAGCTAACGACGCCCCCCGTGACAAAGATGTGCTTGGTCATCCTCGACCCTCATTTCGTGTGAGCGCGGGCGCGCGGCCTGTAAAATAGCATCCTAACAGCGACCGTAGCGCTCGACAAAGGCCCGGTAATCTTGGGGCGTGTCAATTCCGGTCGATATTTCGTCGACAACGCCGACCAAAATCGAGTACCCCGCTTCCAAAACCCGAAGTTGTTCCAGGCTTTCCGTTGTCTCTAGCGGTGAGCAAGGCATCTGGGCGAGTTGCAACAGAAATTCACGGCGGTAGGCGTAGAGACCAACGTGCTGCAAGTATCGCGGGGGTTGCTCCGTTAGATACGAATCATTCCAAGTCCGTGGAAACGGAATAATGCTGCGGCTGAAATAGAGGGCAAGCTGCTTTGAATTGATCACCACTTTTACGCACGCCGGGTCGTCAAGTTGTGAACGAGTGTGAATCGGGTTGGCGATTGTTGCCATTGGCGAATCGGGGTTCTCAACGAGAAGGCGCACGACCGTATCGATTGCGTGCGACGAAACTTCTGGCTCATCCCCTTGCACATTGACAAAAATATCAACCTCAGGCAAATCGCGGGCGATCTCGGCAACTCGATCAGTCCCCGATGAGCAACTGGGACTTGTCATTCGCACGTCCCCGCCAAAGCGTCGCACATCTTCGGCAATCTCTTCGTGATCGGCTGCGACAATGATTCCATCGGGCAGCGCTGCGCGCTGGGCTGATTCGTAGGTGTGCTGAAGAAGCGACTTGCCGGTTTCGCGAAGGAGGAGTTTTCGCGGCAACCGAGTGGAGGCAAGTCGGGCGGGAATCACAATGCGGCTGCGCAAGATTATTTTCCTTGGGGGCAAATTGTCTTTACTTGGACGCGGGCTCCGCGATGGGCACTTCGATGTACTTTGCGTGAATGCCCTTCTCTGTTGCGTAAACAAGCGTTGGCTTGCCGTCATTAATCGCTGTGCTGAGGCCTAGGATTCGCTCGCCAGTGCAAAAGGCATCCAGAAATTGACCCTTGGAGCCAATGAAGTGAATCGATCCATCGGGCGCGGCGATGACCCACATGACATCGGTCGTATTGGGAATCGGCAATGTCGATACATATTGAACTGGACCAACAAAGACGCCAGGCGGTAAGTCATAAGTCCATGTTTCGGCGAATTCAGAATCATAGCCAATCACCAAAAGCTTATCTTTTTCTAGAAAGGAAATGCCGCAATAGATCGCTTCTCCTGCAGAAGCTTGTTCGGCGGCGAGGTCTGAACGATGGAATAGTCGATGGATTTCGCGATCTTCGAGTTGGACGAATTCATGCTTGCCGAATTGGTTGAGCATGATGATGCGCCCGCGGTCGTCGGTGGCGTAGAGTCTTCGCCAGCCAGCGGCATTTTTCGGACTCGTCGCAAGGGAGATAACGCTGGGAATAGCGAGATTTCGCCAGAGCCGTTTTCCCTCGAGGTCGGTCGCTTGAACACCCAAGAAGGCTGAGAAGCCGACATAGGCTTCGATTCCTTCCTTGCCATCTAAGTCGGTAACGATCGCGTCGGCGACTCCTTCATGTGGCTGGCCTGAGGGAGGAAAAGAGCCGATGAGAGCGCCCTTTTCATCCAAAAAATAAACTGCTTCACCACCAGGACTAAAAGCGCCGAACGTGGCATGATTCTTATCGTCCGTCGTTGCTCGAATCACGCTCAATGACGCGCCTTCAGGAATCTTGAGTTCCATCTGCCCGAGAACTTTGCCGCTGGGCGAAATCCAATGCGCGGTGCGAGGTGATTGGAGGGCGAGTATTCGGGGCTCGCTGCCGACCGTTACTAGTAATAAGCAGGCGGTTGACTTCAAGTCGGCGATATCCCAAGCGGTTTCAAGCTTCATTTTTCGCGGCTCACTCGCGGGCGCAATCTTCGTTGGCGACAGCTGAAGTGCGCTCGGTTTGCCGCCCGATTTCGCGACCGCTAACCTTGCCTCGTATTGCGATTGGGCATCGAGCAGTCGTTGAAAAATCTCTTCACCGGCGGCGATTTGTTCGCAAACAGCCGGCAAAGTTGCAGCGAGAGAAGCAAAACCAAAGGACTGTGAAAGTTGCAAACGCCCCTTGGGGTCGAGGATGACTAAGGTGGGGAGCGACTTGATTCCTAATGCATCTCCGGTCGCGGCCCCTGCATCTCGTGACGCGGGGATAGTAACGCCCCAGCGCTGGAACATAGCTCCGATATTGGCATTACTCACTTCGCGCGGTTCATTGGCTATCACGTGGAAATCAAATCGCGGATCACTGCCAAGTGCTGTGTAGACTTCAGCAAGTTGTTTCGCTGCTTCTTCACAAGCGGGATGATTTCGCACGAAGAGCAAAATTGAAGTTTTGCCTTGTAACTGCTCAGAAGCGATTTTGCCGCCTTCTAGCTTTTCGATCTCAAATTTTGCGGCAACTTTACCAAGTTGCTCGCGCGGAACCGGGGCAGGAGGCGGGACAAAAAAGCTCACGACTTTGACGGCAGCAGTCGGCTTGAGGACAAATTGCTCTTCGTCGACCTTGCCATCGACTTGGGCTTTGCGCAGTTCGGCGGTAATCGAAATTCCATTCTCGCCCGCTGCTTCATTCTTCGCGCTGTCATAAACGTGTGGATACTCAAGTTTGCCAATGAGTGAAGTGGCTTGATCGATCCATAAAACGATGAAAGACGCTGCTTCACTTTTGGAAGCAGCTTTGACGTCCGCGTTCTTCGAAGTTATTGGGCGAAGATCAGCCTGCACCCGATAAAATGTCTTTCCCTCAACTTCGCGTGAAGTAAGTTTCTTAAGCCGACTGGGGTCCTTTAAAACCTCTTCAAATGGCAATTTGGCGAGGAGCCACTCAATCACTGGGGGCGGACCGCCGGCGCCTTGAGTTAGAAGGGAAGCAACTTCAGCATCCTCAATTAGTGTTTCGGGAGCGATGCGAGCAGGCATCGCGGAATCGAGAAACTGCCCATCCAGGTTGTTCGATAACTCATCCTCAATGAAGCCACGCATTCGCTTCCCGTCACTGGCAAGCGTGACTTGATAGGCTTCGATGCGAATTTTGTTGCCGCTACGCTCAAAAGCGACCGAAAAGGGAAAACGCGAGGGTTCGGTCGAGTTTGGAAACTTGACGAGCAATACGCCCTCGTCGGAATAAGACTTACACTGGGTATAGGTCTTTGCCGCGCGGCGCAAGATTTCTTCGGCGGTGATTCCCTTTTCCCGGTCGTTTGCGGGAACGGCTTCCTTGCTTGTGGTCCCAGGCGCGGGAGGATTGGAAGTGCCGCACCCAGCTTGAGCGCCGCAAAAGAGTGCGAGCGCTATCGCCAATAGCCAAAATTGGCTGCCCATTTTCGAATTTCGCGCAATCCTATGCGGCTCAACGTTCATCGCATTCCTCCCTGATGGATATTCCAGCGGCTAGCTTAACGGGTTTGGTCGCCGCTTCAAAGTCGGTTTCGCCGCCCTGTCCTGTATAGGGGGATAGACCTATTATGAAGGCGAATTCGATCATCCGTCGTTGGAACAACGACAAACCCTTCTATGAATCATGACAAATCAAGGAACTTTGGTTTTGGACCCTTATCGCGTCGAGTTTCCGGGCGATTTTGTTTGGCAAGTTCCAAGCGAACTTCAGGGCCAGGTGGAACTGCTGCGCCGTAGCTCTGCCAACGTGAGTGAATCGCCACTCGCCGAGCGGCTCGATTTGGCGATGAACGCTCCCCATTTAGATGTCCGACTTAGCCAACTTGTCACACCCGGCGATCGTGTAACGCTCGCGATTGATCCTCATACGCCGAGCTTGATTCCGCTACTGGCGATGGTTTTGAGCGAATTAGTTCGGTTCGAAGCGGAACTGCCAGAGTCATTCATCGTCCTTCCCGCTCATGCCGCAAAGATCGCCGAAGCCATTCGGGCTTCCGTTGCAGAGGTCGAAGCACTGCGCGAAATCAAAGTGATTTTGCACAACGCGACCGACCGATCCGCGATCGCCTATTTAGGCGCTAACGAAGTCGGTGAGCCGATCTACATGGCTCGCGCGCTGGCGGAAGCGGATGTCGTCATTCCCATCTTCGCCGCGGATGGGGGCGAAACGGGTCGGCCCGGAAACGCGGCGAGGTTTCTGCATCGCTATTTTGCGGGAACGATTATCGCAGAACCGGACAAAGATCGCGAACCTCGCAAGCGAAAGCCGGAACGGGAGCCAAAACCAAGCCCCAAACAATCCGCGCGCGATGCCGAGGAGGCTTATTGGCAACTTGGTGTCCTTTACGGAATGGTCGTGTCAGCGGGCGCGGGTGGCGAGGCGGACTGCATTATCGCCGGGGCCGAGCCTTTGCTCGATAAAGCGATTGCCGACGCCCAGCGAAATTGGATTTGCCCGGCGATTGCGCCTGCGGGACTGGTGATTGCCGAAGTTTCGGGCGGCGTCGATCAACAGAATTGGGGCTCTGTCGCACGGGCGCTGCAATTAGCCAAAGAACTAACGGAGCCGAATGGCATCATTGTGCTCTTGAGCGACCTCGCCGAAGGCGAGATCAGCCGCAGAGCGATGCGTGCCGCGACCCGTGGCAGCGAAGCCCATTCGCAGCCGGGCGAAGATCATGGAGTAAGCGCGTTTGCCGTGGCGCTGAAATCGGTTCGCGGAGCAAATCCCGTTTTCCTGCGAAGCCAACTGAGTGAAGAAGCGACGGAGGACCTCAGGATGGGCTTTGTGAGCAAGCCCGCCGAACTCAGCAGACTAGTCGAGCGGCAGCCGCGATGCATTTTGATTCGCGATGCTCAGCATGTTCAGATTGATCTAGGTTTAGAAGTCGCTCAACAACTTTCGCGTCAGAGTAGCCATGCCGAGTAAATCTCCAAATGATGGCGCGACGAAATGCATGAATGGCGACTATGGCCCGCGCACTCTGCTCCGCCTCACGGGCGCCGATGCGGTTACGTTCCTGCATAATCTATGTACGCAAGACATCCGCGCGATGCGACCAGGGGATTGCGCCGAGGCGTTTATTACCAATGTCCAAGGCAAAACGCTGGGATATGTTCGCGTTTTTCGGGAAGCAGAGGGGCTACTGCTCGACAGCAGTCCGGGACAAGCTCAGACCTTGCTCGAGCACTTTGACAAGTATCAGATTCGCGAGAAAATCTCCTTCGAAGACTTATCTCATTCCGCTCAGGCATTTGTCGCCGATTGGGATTCCTTCGCCACTTACCTCATGGTTGAGAATGAAGATGAGCTCTCTGATCGGAGCTTTAAATCGAACAAGCGGATCGGCGAAACCATTGCTGCTCGTTGGGAGATTGCGGGACCGGGCACGGGCTACGGCATTTTTGTTGATGGTGAAGCGAAATCCAAATGGAATATGGTTTGCGGCCCAGTTCAAAACGCTGCTCTTTCTGATAGCGAAGTACAAGCACGGCGAATCGCGGCGGGAACAGTTGAATTTGGCAGCGACGTGACGAGCGAGAACCTGCCGCAAGAGATCAATCGCGATGCGCAAGCGATTAGCTTCAAAAAAGGTTGCTATCTAGGCCAGGAAACCGTCGCCCGCATTGATGCCTTGGGTCACGTCAATCGTTTGTTGGTTCGGCTACGCGGCGAAGGGAAGTTGGCGATTAGTGCGAGCGACCCCATCACGGTTGAAGGAAAGCAAATCGGCCACATCACGTCGGCGGCCTATTGGGAATCGAAGAACGAGTCTTGGGCGCTCGGATTTGTGCGACGCGGCAACCATGCGACCGGAACCGAAGTCACGGTGAATGACTCGCGTCTTCAAGTCGTTGGTTAACGAGCATTTGGAAACGCCGCGACTCTAGGCGGCGTTTCGATCTTGGCTAAGAAGCGGCTTAGCAATTCAATGGCGCGGCTGTCTGAAGGAATTTCCTCGATCAATTCAAACTGGTCGTGTGCCACCGCATTGGCGAGTTGATTGCAGCGATTCTCCATTTCCTGCAGGAAAGCCAATTGCTCCGCGTCACTTAAATCAGATTGCCAAAGCGTGACTTGGACTGCATCTCGTTCGCGGTGGAGTTGCTGCAGGCGGCCCTTGACGGCTTTGAATAATTCACCACGCACGTACGCACGCCGCAACTCGCCGGTGGAATTGAACTGGTAAACCGGATCGGCGCCAAAATAGATGCTGAGGCTGCCTGACGTGCGAAAACCGACGACGATGCTCTCCGCAAATGCAGGTGCAATCAATTCCGCACGAGGACTCAGCGCAGAGGCCTCTCGCATTAAGTCTTCGCGATCCTGCTCATTCTTGGCCATGGCGATTTGCTTGCCAGAAGAGAATCAACTCTCGTCCCGATCGGCGGGCGCACGATTCAAGCGTTCGCGGTATCGCTGGCTGGCTCGCCGCAACAGTTCTCGATCCTCAGGCGAGATGCCTTCAATCCCCTTTTCATGCAAACTTTCCAGCGCGCGGTCCACTCGCAAATCTTCATCCTCATCAGTTCCATCAGAAATGGACTTAGGCGGCGCCTCTCGCGACTGTCGTTCACGAAGCCAGCGATCAACACGTGCGACATCGACCGACTCGGCGTCCGTAAGCTCATCGCCGGCGGAAAGTCGCGCGGAATGCTGCGGGGAAATTCGGCGGCGCGAAACTTGGCATCGCGCCAGTGCCTCTTTGGCTCCAAAATAGAAATACGCGCCAAAGGATGCAAATACCACCCAAGTGGGTATATGCCAATAAGGGCCTAAGGCAAATTTCCAAAATGCGGCCAGGAACGCGCCGGCGGCCGCCAATACAGACCAGCGCCCCACAAATTCCGTCGCCAAGTCAGGGCCACGCGCCGTGGAGGGCTCAATGCGAATCGATTCCGCCAGCACATGCCCGCCATCGAGCGGAAAGACAGGCAAGAGATTCGCAAGGAAAATAAACCAATTCAGGAAGAACAGCATCTTGAGGGACTTCAGCTCAAAACTTCCATTCGTCAGCGTTCTTGGTTCGAAGGGATTGAGCAATTCCCTCACTTCTGATTGGTCCCACAGGAAAAGAAACGCGGTGAGTGCCACGCACAAATTCGCTATAGGTCCGGCGATATAAACGAGCATCGTGCTGGACGGGCCGCCACGGACAGTAAAGATCGATTGCCCGCCGAGCGGGCTGAAGACGACCAGCTGGCAAACGCCGCCAACTTGCTGGCATACATAGAGATGGGCGATCTCATGTAGGATCGCGCTGGCCACCCAGATCGCAAACCCCATGAGGACTACCCAAACGCGATCCTGCTCGCCGGAAGCAGCGCCGAAGATCAGCAGCAGCACGAACACGGCCATAAAGTAGCCGTGAAACAAGACTGGAATACCCATCCATTTGCCCAGCGAAGCACTCCAGCGGGTGGAGTCGACATTCGCATTGGGATTGAGATTCGACATGACGGGCTGAGGAATCGCCTGTTTTCGGCAGTACTTTGAAGCGTCTTTTGTTCCAAGTCAGTCTATTCCGACAGGAAGTCGCCATCAATAAGCACTTTGGTCGAGGATCGAGAAAATCCGCGTGCCTTCGATCCATAATCCACGCGTTTTTCAGCCCCTAGTGGGCATGATTCGCCGACTTCGGGTCAGAATCATGATGCCGCTGATCAAGGTGAAGATGTAGACCAGGGCGGCGTTTGAGAAGCTCGGAGAGGGCTGCGTCGGAGAATTCGGCGCCATCAATGTAGAGCGATTCCAGCGCCGGAATTTCTCCCAGTGGCGTAAGTGCGTCATCAGAAAGGGCGATTCCAATGAGGTGAACGAAACGAAGGTTTTTAGCATCCCGCAAACTCGCTAGAGCACCGGCCGAAATTGGCTTATCTGAACCAAGGCGAAGTAACTCAAGATTCGGTATTCGAGAGAGGCTTTTGATTCCATCGTCGCCAATGTGGGTTTGAGGCAAGTTAACGATTTTCAGCGACGGAAATGACGCGAGCAATTCGGCGCCCATGTCAGTCAGCGGTGAATCGCGAAGGACCAGTTGCTCGAGCTTTGGAAGCGTGGCCAAGGAGCGCAGTCCCTGGTCGCTGATGACGCCCTTTTGCAACTTGAGTACGCGCAGGCCAGATAACTGGGTGAGTTCGGAGAGCTGATCATCGCTAATCACGCTTGCTTCGATAACAATCTCATCTTGCTTGCCGCTTGCTACAGCTTGGATTTGTTCCTTCCACGTTGCTTCCGTAGTTGCGCCTACGTTCGTCGGCGATTTACTGGTTCCACATCCCACAAAAGCGAACGAAACGCAGATTGCTGCGACTACAAGGAGTAAGCACTTTGGCGCCGATTTCAACATAGTTCAAACCAGTGGCAATTCGCGGACCAGGGTCTGAAACTCGGCGATCGCGGCAAGTTCACGGCGCATCGAAGTCGCAGCATAGATGCGTTCGAGATTCGCGAGAATTCGGAGAATCCACTGAGGATGCGCGGCGGGTTCAAGCATTTCGGGGGTCTTGGGAATCGTGCGACCGGCGATCCGTTCGAGTCGATCAAGCGCTTCCGTGTAGGTCAGTGCTTGACCGCCAGAGAAGACATCGACGTAAAGGTCGCCTTCCGAATCTCTCACTCGCGCCAGAAAGTGAGCAGGCGAGTTAACGCCATCGGCTTCGAGCCCGACTAACCGGGCGACCGCGACATAAACCAAGGCGAGCGTAACCGGAATGCCCCGTTTGGTCTCCAGCACCTTTGGCAAGTAACTGTTCCCAAGGAAATAGTAGTTTTCCTTGTTGCCCGTAAATCCATCTTCATCGAATAGCACTCGGTGCAAATGAGCTAGTCGCGAAGTGGCGCTATCGGCTCGCGCACCCTTCATGACTCGACTGGCCAGCGTTTCCAAATGCTTGCGAACCGTTGGGTAATCGGTTTCGCCATCCGCATCAAGCGACACCGCAACCGCGGTCATCACCAAACCCTCGGTGGTGGCGATCTCACTCATGCCTTGGCGAAATAACTCGAAGGCAGAGGGACGGCAATGTTCGGGACTGGGCATGGGGGGCAAGTCTTCAGAGAGGTCGAAGCCCGCCAATTATGCCTCGGCGAGTGGGGATTTCCACTGCGCCGGGAAAAAGTTCACTCATTCTGCACTTCGCATTCACCGAGGGCTAAATTGCAATCAATTAATCCGCCAGCGCCTTACCCCCAATAAGCATCATGAATTCATGATTCGTCTTGAATCGCGTCATTTGCTTGGTGAGTTGCTCCATTGCGTCGATGGGATTCATCGATAGTAAGGTGCGACGGAGCATGGTGACGGCGTGGAGATCGTTCGGCGAGAGCAGAAGCTCTTCGCGACGAGTTCCCGACTGCGAAATGTCGATCGCGGGCCAAATGCGGCGATCGGCCAGTTTCCGATCGAGCACGAGCTCCATGTTGCCGGTGCCTTTGAACTCCTGAAAGATGGCGTCGTCCATGCGGCTGTTGGTTTCGATCAGCGCGGTCGCGACAATCGTGAGCGAACCACCTTCTTCAAACGCACGAGCCGTGGCGAAGAGTTTTTTCGGAATATCGAGGGCCTTGGTATCGAGACCTCCCGACATCGTGGCGCCGCGCCCGCTGTTGGAATTGCCGCACCACTTGTTAAAGGCGCGAGCCATGCGAGTGAGCGAATCCATCAGCAGGAAGACGTCTTTACCCATCTCGGCGAGACGTCGGCAACGCTCGACGACAAGTTGCGAGAGCCGAACGTGGCTATCGACATCCATATCAAGGCTGCTCGCAATGACCTCGCCTTTGATGGTGCGGCGCATGTCGGTGACTTCTTCAGGTCGCTCATCCACGAGCAACATGACCAGATGCACGTCGGGATGATTCGTCGAGATGCCATGGCTAATGTGCTGCAGCATCACGGTCTTGCCGCTGCGCGGCGGAGCAACGATGAGCGCCCGCTGGCCTTTGCCAAGCGGCGTCATCAAGTCCATGACGCGTGTCGTAATCGGCACCGCGCCGGTTTCTAGGCGGAGCCACTGCGATGGATTGACAGGCGTCTTCGAATCGAAGGGCTTAACATTGACATATTCGTCGGGAAGCATGCCATCAACATCAAGGATGTCTTTGACTCGCGGCCCTTGCTGGCGACGCGATTGGAGAATCGTCGCCCGGCACATGAGGCCCTGACGCAACCGAAACCGGTCAATCAAAATCGCGGGCACGAACGGATCTGACTTTTCCCGCGAGTAGTTATTCGCCGAGGCGCGAAGGAAGCCGTAACCGTTGGGATGGAGTTCCAATAAGCCGACAAACTGCTCGAGCGGCGGCTCAGGCGTTGATTCAAATGGAGTCGCACCGCCTTCGGGCATCGCGATTGGATTGCCATCGGCGTCTAACTGTGGTGGGGCGATTGGCAACGGCGGGCGAACGGCGCCGCCATTGTCCATCGGATAATTTCCAAAGCCATGATCGCGATAACCACCGCCGGCATTTTCGTTGAAATCTCGGTCGCCATAGAACCGCCGCCGTCGCGAGCGGGCCATTCCCGGCCTTCCGCCGCTGGGGCCATTCGAGCTACTGGAACTGCTGCTGCTGGGGCCATATCCGCCGCCGCCGGAGTTTCCCCCGGAACCCCCTCCGGAACCATAGCCACCGCCTCCAGAGCTGTAACCCCCGGAGCCAGAGCCTGGACCGTTTCGATAGCCACCAGAATTATAACCACCAGTATTACCGCCGCCGTGCGGGCGCGGCCGAAAGCGCTTCTTTGCCATATTTCACCATGAAAAACCCCGCGTGGGCCGCAGAAGACCCAGAACACACTGCCATGCAGAATTGTGGAAAGCAGAGCTGCGGGAAGAAAACAAACACGACGCCAGAGACTCCTGGACGATTGAAGAGAAGTCGTGAAAAAGTCCGTCGTGAAACTGAAAGTGACGCTTTGATCAAACGTCTTACTTCGCGGACGTACGCCGTACCGCGAAATTTGCTGAATGCGGCTCGCATCGCGGTATTTCCGCTATCGGGCCAGTGCATCAACCAGAGTGCATCAACCAAGTCGAAATTCGCTGAATAGGAACAAGCCAGGAATTGGAGAAAACTCAGGGAGCGTTCAAAAACAATGAAGATGAACTCCACCGGACGCTACTGGGAATGCAAACCATGCTGGAAAAACCGGTCCTTCGTTCCCTCGGTCGTCGTCTCAGTACTGCCATGTCTCAATACAGTTATTTCAAATCAAGAAAGCTGAAAAAACTGTGCTGAAATACAACCGCTTTGAAATACAGTTGTGCATCAATACCGCGCTTCGCCGAAGCAAAACTCAATCAACCAGCCCTTAAAGAACCAGCAATGGGTGTTAAAAAAACCAGTCTGCCGTCATTGGCATAAGCTCTAGAATCGCGACGCCGGACTTGGAAATCACCGACCTCAAATTCACAGGCCTCGAAAATCACTAGCCAGCCAAGCGGCTCTACGTCCCCTGAGCCTGCTTCCTCGCAGGCGAAAATCTCTCATGGGGGCGCCTGCCAAAACCTCACAAGTGAAGGTCTTGGCGGCAAAAAGCAAATCAAGCCATCACTGACTTGACTATGCGAATCTTACACAGGCCCTAAAGCCTGTCAAGTGAAGGTTTAGCGACCAACGAACCAAAATGGCAGGCATCCAACTGCCACCTCATGATCCGCCAGCCTCACCTCTTCACCCATCTTCACAGCCTTTCGGCCCACAGTGGGCGAAAAATGAATCTTTTTGCCCAACTCAGCAGAATCGATTCAATCGGCAGACTAGATCCGCCGATACTCGACCACGACTCGAAGTAGGCGGACTTTGCGCCATAGGGCGCCGCTAGCTGGATGTTTTGACCGTCGAGGAATGGGCCGATATGAATTGCCACTCGAAAATCTGCTTCACTGTGGTGCTCGCCGTAGTATCATCGGCCCCTGCCCTGGGACAATTCCCATGGAGTAGAGCTAAAGAGACGCCAACCATTCAAAAGACGGGTTCCAGTATTGGACAGCGCCCGGAGTCCTTACAAACCGTTGCGCCTGCGGCGGTTCATAAGACGGGATCGATTACGTGGAAGACGGACCTGCCGGAGGCGATGAAGCTTGCCCGGGAGCAGCACAAGCTAGTGTTTCTTCACTTTTCAGGCACGCATTGCCCGCCCTGTCGCAAGCTCGAAGAAAATGTGCTCAATCGAAATGACGTCGCTATTACGATGCTCTCGCGCTATGTACCGGTGTTCATCGTCGTTGAACAGGCGCAGGAGTTGGTGGAACGATTTAACGTGAAGGGTTGGCCGACTGATGTGATCATTGACGTCGAGGGTCGGGAAATCGCACGACATATCAGTCCCCAAGATCATCGCGAATTCATCAAGCGGATCAGCACGATTGCGGCGAAGCACAATGCAGGTCAATCCGCGACCATCGCCAATGTACGCGCCGCCGTGGCGGCGGATGTGATGGAAGAAAGTCCCTCCGTGCAGCAAACAGGCGCGGATGATCGCGAGGCGCCGACGAGACAATCGCCGCGAGCGGAATCGAAGGTTGTTCGCAATCCTCACACTCGAGAGCAATTGGCGCCAATCGTCGTGGCGCGAGACACCAAACTGAAGAAGGCAATCGCCCGGAGTAGCGATAGCGAGGAGGATGGATTCTCACCGCCACAGCAGCGTCGATTGCCGCCCATCGTTCGCAAGACTCGCAGCAGTGAGGAGAAAGAATCCGTAGCGGCCAAGGCGCCGCGAGTCAAAGTGAAATCGCTGGAAGAACCTGTTGAAGAGGAATCCGTCGTAGCGCCATGGCGCAAGGATTGGAAGCCCGAACGAGTAAAGCCAGTCGAAGTCGCAGCTGCGCCGGATGAACCGATCGAAGAGAGCCAGCAGAAGGTTGCGGAAGAACCTGCGCAAGAAGAAGTTCCTGAACCCGTTGCAGGGGAGCATCATGCTGCTTCCGATTTGCCTTCGAAGCCGGTTGAAACCGAGCTCGAGACGGAAAAAGCCAAGGGAGAGGCTGTTGCGCCGCCGGTCGAGACAAAGACTGAAGTGGTGGAAGAAGCGAAACCGGCCTCGCCGCCGCTTGATGGAGAAACACATTCCAAGAAATCGCGATTTGCCGAGGCGGAACAGGCTGAAGACCAACCGGCAGAGAAAACGACGGAAGTGGAAGCGCCCGCGGAAGAGCCCGTTGAGCCGAAGGCGAAGCAACTTGCTGATGAGATGAAGACGGAATCGCCGGCCGAACCACAGGTCGAATCGAAGCCGGAGTTGAAGGGAAATGCGGAATCGGCGCCCGAGGGCGAGGGCAATGAAAGGAAACCGAAGCGGTCTCGTTACGATGAAGACGAGGTCGAACAGCCCGCAGTCGAGACAGAGCAAGCCAAACCAGAGGTTGAAGTGAAGCCGGAGCCGGAGCATTCCGAGCCTAAAGCGGAGAGCACGCAGGAGGAAAGCAAACCAGCTGAGGAGAAGCCGCAAGCGCCTGAGGAAACCACCGAGCAGAAAAGCGAAGCTTCTCCCGAAGCCGAAGCTGCGAAAGAGGTCGTTGAGACGGAGGAGGCGCCGGACAAGGAGGAAGTTCCAGCGAAGGTCGACGCGGAAGTCGACTCAGTGAAACCGGAAGTTGAAGTCGCGCCTGTCAAAAAGCAAGCCGCGCCCAAGGCTAAGGCGAAAAAGCAGCCAGCACCCGAAGCAGAAACGGTGAACGAGGCAGCTCCTGCGGAAGATCAGCCGCGCGGGATTGCGAAATTGACTCGCACGGGCAAGTACGTGCTCGGAGGCCATTGCTGCGTCGCGCTCATGGAAACCGAAAAGCTGAAAAAGGGAAACCCCAAGATCGGAGCCGTGCATCGCGGGCGGATCTATCTCTTCTCCTCCGAAGAGGCGCGGGCCAAGTTTTTGCAGAACCCGGATGACTATAGCCCGATGCTCACCGGCTACGATCCTGTGATCTATGCGGAAAAGGGCGAACTTGTCGAGGGTTCATCGGAAATCTTGGCGAAGCTGCATGACGGGCGGATCATCACCTTCGCGAATGAAGAAACTTACAATAAGTTTGCCGTCGACTACAAGAAATCGCGCGACCGCTCGGTCTATGTCGAAACGACTCGCGCGGCGATGAAGGAGACGAATGGCGGGCGGCATTTGCGATAGATCTATCGCGGGCTATGGTTCGCCTAGGCTTCGGAGCAAATCGTAGGTGTAAAGCCCCGTGTCATGCCCGTCGGACCAGAGGATTTTGATCGCGTAGTTGCCGACGAGGCTCATTTCTTTGATGTGGATGTCGGGCGGCACGTCTGCGGGGTTAAGTAGCCGTTCGTGCGTGATTTCGTGGATGCAGCCGGCGCATTGGCATTCGCAGCGGAGGTTGTGATAGTCGTGGAGGTCAGTGCGGCCGTCGCGCCAGACTACTTCTAACCGATTCGCGGCGGGTTGGCGTTTGATTGAAAGCGGGGCTTCGGTGGACATCTTTACTTGCCGATGAGTTCGAGGGAGTAGCCGCAGGCGATCGCGACGCCAATCGCGATGAAGAGGCCGCCGATGAGAATGCAAAGGGCTCGGGTGGCGAGGGGGCCGAATTTTTCGGTGACGAAACGGGTGAGTTTGAAACGCGCCCGCAGTGCGGGGTCGGCAAAGGCGCCGTAACAAACCGCGAGGCCCAGCAGTACGCTAACGGCGCCGACGATCCAGTCTTGTGCGGTGCGGTAATCCAAAGGTGCGGATTCGTGATCTGTGAGTGGGATAAATCGAAAAGCTCGCGTCGCGGGAGCGACGGCGGCTACGTGGGTTGAGACCAGTTGAGGGAACGCTCGACGGCGCGTTTCCATTGGGTGAATTGCGTTTTGCGGGCGGCGGCTTCCATTTTGGGCTCAAACCTGCGGTCTAGTTTCCAATGTTTCCGCAAATCGTCTAGGTCGGACCAGAAGCCGACGCCGAGGCCCGCGAGGTAGGCGGCGCCGAGGGCGGTGGTTTCGGTGACCGTCGGGCGTTCGACGATGGCGCCGAGGTAGTCGGACTGGATTTGGGCGAGGAGGTTGTTGCGGGAGGCGCCGCCGTCGACTCGGAGGGCGCCGAGCTTTACTCCGGCGTCTTGCTCCATGGCGTGGATGAGTTCGGCGACTTGCCAGGCGACGGCGTCGAGCGCGGCGCGGGCGATGTGGGCGGCGGTCGTGCCACGGGTGATGCCGATGATCGTGCCGCGGGCGTGCGGGTCCCAGTAGGGGGCGCCTAGGCCTGTTAAGGCGGGCACGAGGATCACGCCGTCGGCGTCGGGCACGGATGCGGCGAGGGCTTCGACGTCCGCGGCGGTTTTGATGAGGCCGAGGCCGTCGCGAAGCCACTGCACGATCGCGCCGCCGATGAAGACCGCGCCTTCGAGGCAGTAGGTCGCTTTGCCGTTGATCGTCCAGCCGACGGTCGTGAGCAGGCGGTTGTTCGACGCGAGGGGTTTGTCGCCCGTGTTCATTAGCAGGAAGCAGCCCGTGCCGTAGGTGCTTTTGGCTTCGCCGGCGCGGAAGCAGGTTTGGCCGAACGTTGCGGCTTGCTGGTCGCCTGCGATGCCGGCGATGGGGATTTCGCGCCCGAGCCATTCGGCGTCGGCTGTGCCGATCACGCCGCTGGAGGTGACGACTTCGGGCAGCATGGCGCGGGGGACGCCCATGATTTTTAGGAGCTCGTCATCCCAGGCTTGCGTGTGGAGGTTGAAGAGGAGCGTGCGGCTGGCGTTGCTGGCGTCGGTGACGTGGGTGCGGCCCTTTGTTAGGCGCCAGATGAGGAACGAGTCGACGGTGCCGAAGAGGAGTTCGCCGCGCTCGGCGCGGCCTTGGCCACCGGGGATCTGATCGAGCAGGTAGCGGACTTTCGTGCCGCTGAAGTAGGGGTCGAGGAGCAGGCCCGTTTTTTCGCGGACGAGCGGTTCGACGCCGTCGTTCTTGAGGCGCTGGCAGATGTCGGCGGTGATGCGGCTTTGCCAGACGATCGCGTTGGCGACCGGTTTGCCGGTGGCTTTTTCCCAGATGAGCGTGGTTTCGCGCTGGTTCGTGACGCCGATCGCGGCGATTTCCGCAGGGCCGCCAGATTGTTCAACGGCTTCGCGCATCGAGCGGAGTTGCGAGTTCCAGATTTCTTCGGGGTCGTGCTCGACGTGGCCGGGCGAGGGGAGGATTTGCGGGAACTCCTCCTGGCCGACGGCGAGGGTTTGGCCGCCGTGGTCAAAGACCATGGCGCGGCTGGAGGTTGTGCCTTGGTCGAGGGCTAGGATTTTTTTGGACATTCACGCCTCAGGAGTTGTTCAAAAAGTGCTTGTTTTTCCGATCGGGCTATCGGGCCAATCGGGCCATCTCTCGGGGAAAGTTGGCCGGATTGGGTGGCCTGATTGGGAGTTGGTGGCGATGGTGGCGATGGTGGCGAGCTCTCGGAGTTGCTTTTCTTGGTGGCAGTTGGTGGCGAATGTCGGGCGCAGTTGCAGGTGCAATTGCGCCCGCGGGCGGGGCATTGTTGCCTTTTGCTGCGCAAAAGGGCGCTCTTTCGCGGAGCGAAAGGCGACACTCTGGCCGCGTATGGCAAATGGCTTGGCGGCGGTTCATCATATTGGAGTTGATTCTTGCCGTCACTCAGGTGTTGTGAAGCTTTCCCCTGTTGAGAGTCCGTTCTCGCTCCCGCATTGCTGGTAAAAACGGCAGTGGCATACGACGACTCAAAGGCCAAGAAATGGGTCCAATCTAATGGCCAAGTCAGAGCCAATCTTCGCTTGGGAATACAAGAATCCTGGTGGACAGCCGGAGGGCTTCTTTCACTGGGAAGGAATGATGTATGAGGCTAGGCGCGGCAACATGAAGGTCGGCTGTCAAATTCGCCACAAAAAGAACACCAAGAATCAATGGGTTCCAGCAGAGAATTACTCAGTTTTCAAAACCTATATCACTCCCGAAGGCAGGGAAAAGCACGCAAGGGAATTTGCCAAGATCAGCGCAATCTTTTCGGCACCGCTGATTTGTAACGCTGAAGTTGTTGATTCAGATGGCTGGCTATATAAGGTACCAGGAGCAAACGAAGAATATCCCCGAAATTACCGCTCAGACGACGAGATATTGATTGAGGTCTCTGAGGGACGGTTGACTAAAGACTGCCTAGTTTGGCATTTGACAAAAACTCAAGGCGAATGGATTCCTGCGACTCAAGCGGGTCTATTCAAAAACAGCCTTGGTGCAATGGCCGTTGCGCACTTAGAAGTAAACACGACTTTGCCTCTAGTCAATTCATCTGCGCCCAAAGTGGCAATTGCTGCCCCAGCAGGCTGGCTGTACAGAGAAAAGGGCTCTCACCAAAAGCCGCGCGGTTACTATAGTGATCAGGAGATCGTGAAAGAGTGCGGCGAGGGATGCCTGACCGAAAAGTGCGAGGTATGGCACGCGCGGCATACGCAAGGCGAGTGGCGAGACGCGAGGCGGATCAAGGCGTTTGCGCAGCGATTTCAAACAAGTGCGGCATTTCAAAGGGCTCAATATCTGGCGGCAGTTAGGGCTCGAGACATTGAGGCTGCGCGCACGAGCGAAGAGCGTGAGGCGGCGAAACGATTTTTGGCAGAACGGGAAGCCGAGAAAGCGCACGGGGAATCGACTGCGGAAGATCCGGCGCTGGCCTGCAAGGACAAAAAAGGCCGTTCTTGGTGGCACTTTTTCGCCAGCAGCTTTACGATTCTCGGTCGTACATAATCTCTCGGACCTCTTGAGCACAGCGGCAGGCTTTGGCGATTTTGGCGGCCCAGGTTAGGGCTTCTTCGCGGGAGGGGACTTCGAAGATTGAGAAGCCGCCGATTACTGGCTTGGTTTCGGGGAGGGGGCCCTCTGTCACTGCGCCGTCCGTGGACACGATGGTTGCTTTTTGACGTTCGATGCCGCCGCCCCAGATCCACACGCCGGCCTCTTTGGCCTCGCGGACTACTGGTGCGTCAGTTCGTCCCCTTGTTCTCTTCAGTTGAAAGGTACTGAACATGTAAATCTGAGTTTTGACATGTAGCTAAGCGGCGGCGGCCGGAGTGATCTTGTCGTCGAAGCCCGCCGATGCGAAGGCGACAGCCG
>JBKJSI010000832.1:0-3425 GCA_046595915.1 Pirellulaceae bacterium | reverse complement strand
TATGGCTAGGGACGCATGAACATGGCGCCCTAAAGTTCAACGGCAAGACATTCGAAAAATTCAAACTAAACCTGTAGAAACCGCCCTGGGTGCTTCGCATTGATTCTGGTCTATAATCTCCATCGCGCCCGCTTCGTCAATGTCGCGTCCGCTCCCTTTTGAAGTCTCCCACCAAGATTACGGGCGCAGAATTGACCACCCCTTCGCTCGTCGATTGCACCATCGTCGGCGCAAGCTTCGCCGGCCTGGCTTGTGCCACCGTCCTTGCCCAACGCGGCCTCCGCGTACGAGTCTTAGAACGCAAACAAGACCCCGGCGACAAGCTCCACACCACGGGGATTATCGTCAAAGAAGTCGTCGACCAAATCGCCCTCTTCGATCTCATGCCCCCAGAGCTAGTCCGCCCCGTCCCAGGCGTCCGCCTCTACGCCCCCAACATGCGCTTCGTCGATCTCGACGCCCCCGGTTATTACTTCCTCGCCACCGACACCCCCAACGTCATCCGCTGGCTCGCCCAACGAGCACAACAAGCCGGCGTCGAATTGCTCTGCGGCGCCGCCTTCCAAGGCGCAACCAAAATCCGCGGCGGCTATCACCTCGAAGGCGATCTGAACGACCAACTGCGCGGCTCAGCCGACACCCGTTATCTGATCGGCGCCGACGGCCCGAATTCCCAAGTCGCCCGCTCACTCGCCCTCGGCCAAAATCAAAAATTCCTTTTCGGCATGGAGTACGAATTCACCAGCCTCACGCTCCCCGCCGACGACCGTCTCCATTGCTTCATCGACCGCAAACTCGCCCCCGGCTACATCGGCTGGATCGTCCCCGGCGTAGGCGTCACGCAAATCGGCCTCGCCCGCCGCATGTCGCGCGATCCCGAGGCCATGAAGCGCGTCATGGAAAAATTCCTCAAAAAGATTTCCGGCATCGCCGAAGTGCAAAACCGCGAGCCCACCTCCATCCGCGCCGGCACAATCCCCTGCGGCGGAGTCGTGCGTCCCGTCACCACCGAAAGGGCGCTCCTCGTCGGCGACGCAGCCGGAATGGTCTCCCCTGTAACCGCCGGCGGCATCCATACCGCGCTCAAACATGGCCTCGCAGCCGGACACGCCGTAGCCGAATTCCTCGAAGGCAAATGCGAAGACCCGCACCTCTGGTTTGCCAAAACCTACCCCAAGTTCCGGACTAAACGCTTCCTCCGATTCCTCTTCGACAACTTCCAAAGCGACTGGCTCTTCAACGCCATGCTGGCCTCCCGCCCCATGCGCATGGCCGCCAGCCAAGTCTATTTTCATCGCCGCGGCGTGATGAAACCTTCCGTGACAAAACCCGGCGTCACAAAGGCTGCGGCATTCATCTCGAAGAAGCCCACGTCCGAACTGTGATTTTGAGCGTTACAGCTTGGAACGACCGCCAGTAACAACCACCCCTCCCTAACGCTGCCTTAGGTATCCCCGAAATGTTTCGAGGAAAAACCTCAAGTCAAATAGCGTATGAAGGAGAAGGCAATGGGAATCAGGAGCAAATGGGCGGCGGGGCGAGTCATAGCGGGCATCGTGGCGCTGCTATCGTTCAACATCGCATCACAAGCAAACGCGGAGGTCATCTCCCCCGCACTGAGGGACTCGGTCACACACTTACCCCCGCATGTCGCGGGCGATGCCGAGTTCGATGGCAACGGCCCCAGCATCTATGCCAAAGTCAAATTCTCCATCCGTGACAACACGGTGGTCTATAGCGTCTACTTCAAGGCCAAGGAAACCAAAAGCGACTGGACGGAAGCCTCCGGTTGGTCATCCCCGCGAACTGTCTACACCGCCCCCGCCGGCATGCGGATCGACTCCCTCCCCAAGTCAGAGTACGAAATCCTCATCACTACGATGAGTGGCCACGATCTGAAAGAGTTTGTCACTCCGCTCGGTCGCGCAACGGTCTGGGGCGACACCAAAGGCAAAGATGCAGGCGTCTACACCAAAATTAAATTCGATCTCGACGCCACCATTCCCATGAATGTCTCTATGAACGCTCCGAGCGCCGAACAATCCATCCCACTCCCCCGCACCATGACCTTCATGCCGCCCCACACCCGCGGCGACAAAGACTTCAAAGGAAATGGTCCTCGCGTCGTGGTCGATGCCTGGGTCGAACAAGAAGGACAGAACCTCTACTTTGTCGTGAAGATGATCGCCGAGGAAACCAAGCCCGACTCCACGACCGCCAGCGGTACGACTCGAAGCCTGATGTACTCCGCCCCGGTCGGCCGCCGAATCACGGCAATCGAAGGAACCAGGAACTGGCCCGGCCTAGTGAGCTACTACGACTCCAACCACGAAGTCGACAAATTCACCACCTCGCTCGGCCCCGTCAGCGTCTTCGGCGACCACAAAGGCGACGACGCAGGTATCTACACCAAGGTGGTCTTTGCAGATATCAATCAATCAATCGTAGTGAAAACCGCCCCCAGCACATCCCAGATTTCTGCCTCATCCACCCCAGCGTCAACCATCTCAACCTCAAACGGCCGCCGCCCGATGCAGCGAAAGAAGTAAGGCAACTGAAAACGAGACTTCTTCGTCTCGCGTAATAACAAACATAGCGATGAGTCGCGCCACCGCGCGACTCATCGCTATTTCTATTTCCAGCGCACGCGATCGTGGGTGGCTGTGTTACGAAAACAAAGTGGCGCGACGAACTTCCAATTAATGAGGCCATCAATCGCCAATTTGTTTTCTTAACACGGCTTTGATGGACCAAGATTCCAAGTTTGGACAATGAACTACCAAGCGTCACGTTCGAACCATAGGCGCCTTACGCTCAAAAATCCCCGGCAACTTAGCCGACATTTCCGCATTCAGCGCCACAAACTCTTTCCACTCCGCCGGCACATCATCTTCCGGATAGATCGCATCGACCGGGCACTCAAACTGACACGCATAGCAGTCAATGCATTCAACGGGATCAATGTAGAGCATCTGATCCCCCTCATGGAAACACTCCTTGGGGCACACGACGACGCAGTCAGTGTACTTGCATCCAAAACAGGGGGCCGTGACAACAAAGGCCATTGCCATCTCCTTTTCAATAACGCCGGGATTAAACGCTGGGAACTTGGGTCTAAAGCCATATCCGATTCGCTTTCGATATTGGCCAAGAAATCTCCCCAGAAAATGAAAATGGTCCGCCGCCTGGCCATTTCGCCAAATTGCGGCGAAACCTGTCCCTCGAAAACCGATGTCCGAGCCGAAATCAAAAGACCTGGTTGATCAATACTTGGCCGGCAATTCCGAAGCCGCCACCGCCATCTTTGATCGCTACGTTCAGCGGTTACTTGCATTAGCTCAAAGCCGAATCAGCTCGAAACTGAAGCGACGAATCGATCCCGAAGACATCGTGCAATCCGCTTATCGAAGCTTCTTTATTCACGC
>JBKJSI010000793.1:0-15180 GCA_046595915.1 Pirellulaceae bacterium | reverse complement strand
CTGCACAGAAAAGCGGCGCTGAAATTGGCAAGTACAAGGTCTCGGCCTTTTGGCCCGACCAGACCATCAAGCTCACGGATGCCCAAAAAATGCAAGGCGCGAGCGTTTTCGACGGTCCCGATCTGCTTAAAGGCAAATATGCAGTGGGAAAAAGCAACCTAGAAGTAGAAGTAAAGGCAGGAACCACGGAGCTTGCCCCGTTGGAACTAACGCCCTAGTTAGCCGCTCCCTCCAGCTTCACCTTTTTCACTTCTTAGATTCAATCAAAATCCAACTCAAATCGAAATCCTTCTTCATTTCTACTTCGGGGAGCAATGCATGTTGTCCATCAGGCGGAGATCCGGGGCCAAACTCGGGTTTACATTGGTCGAGTTGTTAGTCGTCATCGCCATCATTGGCGTACTCGTGTCCCTCTTGCTGCCTGCGGTTCAAGCCGCGCGCGAAGCGGCTCGCCGCATGTCCTGCTCCAATAACATGAAGCAGATCGGCTTGGCGATGCACAACTTTGAGAGCACTTATAAGTATGTGCCTGCTTATGGCATGGACTTTGTTGCGCCGGGGCCCACGGGAAATCCATATGGTTCTCCCGGAAATCTGCAGGGACACAGCGCGTTTAGCTATCTTGCCCCATTTTTGGAGCAGCAGAGCCTTGCGGACTTAACGAACTTGCAGCGCGTGGTCATCGATCCCGCCAATCTACCCCCGCCGATGGGCACGAATATTGCCGCTGGCGTCAACCTCCCGGTTTATATCTGTCCATCGACCCCCGAGCAAATGAGCGACTACGGGCCCTACTTTCGATCCATCGGTCTTGCGATGGCGCCGTTACCCACTCCATTGACCCGCACGGACTATGCCCCTACTCGCGGGGTTCATGATTGGCTTGCGAATTGCACCGGCGGAACAACGCCTCCTGGCTTAGGATTTAATGACAAGGGCATGCTCGGAACGAATAACAGGACCACGAAGAACAAGGTTCTGTTTGCGGAAGTAACAGACGGTCTCTCCAATACCATCTGTTTCAGCGAGATTGCAGGGCGTCAATTCTACTACTTCAAAAGGATTCAATTGCCAGGAACCTGGACCGGCCCCAATTTTTACAATCTCAATGCTGCGGTTGCTGACTACAACATCGCGCGTCAGATACGCGGTTACAGCGGCACCAGCATCGCAACCCCCAACGCCCCCGGTTGCTCGTCCATTAACGTCCACAATCGCGATGCCCTCTTTTCGTTCCATCCAGGCGGTGTGAACACCACCCGTGGCGATGGCTCCGTGAGTTTCCTTGCTCAATCAACTTCACCAAGCATTCTCGCCGCGCTCATCACCCGGGATGGCGCCGAGACCAACACCAACCCTTAACCAGTCCTGTGTTTTTTGAGTTAGCTCAATGAGAGGGAGGTGGATATTCCACCTCCCTTTTTTAGTTTCGTAGTTTTCCTTCTCCCTTGAGCAACATTCGCCATGAAGTTCCCCGCAATGTGTCTGCTATTTTTCGTTCTTCTGCTTTCGCCAGTCATCATCGAAGCGCAAGAGAAATCTCCGGCCACGGCAGTCCCGCCGCAGATCTTTGAATACATGGCCCGCGAGGAACCCTCCTTCGCCTGGAAGAAAATCTCTTCCAAAGCAGGGGAAGAAGTCGACACCTGGCGGATCGATTTCACTAGTCAGAAGTGGCAAGGCATCGAGTGGACGCACTCGCTGACGTTGATCGAGCCGAAGAATCTGGAAGACAAGGACCATGTGATCATCTTTGTGGCGGGCGGCAGCATTGGCGATGGCCCCCGCGATGGCGATGTGGGAGCGGGAACGCTTCTGGCGCGAGTTTCCAAAATGCGCGTCGCCGTGCTGCAGAATGTTCCCAATCAGCCGCTCATGGGAGGCCGCAAGGAAGATGACCTGATCACCGAATCGTGGCTGAAATACTTGGAATCAGGCGACGCAACCTGGCCGCTGCTTTTTCCGATGGTCAAAAGCGCCGTGAAGGCAATGGACGTGGTCCAGGAATTCTCCCAGGCTGAGTTTGGCAAGAAACCTGCGTCTTTTTTCATCACCGGCGCATCGAAGCGTGGCTGGACAAGTTGGCTGACTCCGGTTGTTGACACGCGAATCAAGGCCACAGCGCCGCTCGTGATCGATGTTCTCAACTTCCGCCCGCAAATGGATAACCAGCTCAAGGTCTGGGGCGCCTATAGCGAGCAAATCGCCGACTACACCTCCAAGGGCCTCATCAAGAAGGACAAAGGCACGCCGCGCGAAGAAGCGCTCTTGGCGATGATGGACCCCTACACCTATCGCTCGCGCCTCACGTTGCCAAAGCTCATTGTGATTGGGTCCAATGATCCCTACTGGGTGCTCGACGCCACGAGCTTCTACTGGAACGACCTCGAAGGGCCCAAGAGCGCGCTAGTGATCCCCAACGCCGGGCACAATCTCGATAACAAAAACGGCGGCCGTGAACTCGCGTTATCGACGGTCGCAATTCATTTCCGTTTGGCGGCGCGGAACGAATTGCTGCCAAGTCTCTCCTATGAACAAAAAGGAGACGTCCTGCATGTCACTACCGAAAAAGCCCCGAAGTTCATGAAGGGCTGGGCGGCGTTTTCCTCGAACAAGGATTTCCGCGAGGCGAAATGGAATCCGATCTCGGTGAAGCAAGAGGGAAGTAAAGGCGAAATGACGATCAAGGCGCCGATGACCGGACATGTCGCCTGGTTCTGCGAATGCGGCTACGAATCGGAAGGCGTGCCTTTTTCGGTTTGCACCTTGATGCAGTTTAAGTAGACGCTGGATCTTGCGCTCTCGATTTCGTTACTTTTGGAATGTAGATACAGTGCTAGGGCATCTGAACAACTTCCCCGCCCCCACGCGTGCCCATGGCTCGCCAAACCAACTGATCGACCGAGTTCGCCACGGTTCGAACCGAACCATCCGCCAGCGCCGAGTTCACCACACCACCGTGATAGCTTCGCGAAGTGAGCGCCGAATAGCTCGGAACACTGGTGCTCGATCCCTCTTGCCGAGCCGCGTAGTCGACATTGTAAGTAACGCCATTATAGGTCCACCAAACTTTGGTGTTCGGCGGCAACACGGTCGTAAATCCACTATGGTGAGAATGCCCATTAGCCCACTCGGTGTGCCCTGTGCCATCTTTCGTGCCCGGCAAAATACGATCTTTCACTCCCGAGTCCGCACAGACGCCGACGTCGGCAATCGTCATCGGCACATTCGTGCTCGGCGGTCCGGCGTTGCGAGTGTACGCAGTCCAGGCGTGAACTTCAGAAACAAAGAGCGTGTTGCTCGTGCCATCGGTGGCCGATTCAAAGCCGATTTTTGCATTTGGAAAAAAGAGCCCATCGCCGCCCTGGTTGGTCACTGGGTTGTAGATAAACCATGTTCCAAAATTGAAGCCGTATGAAGTGGGATAGAGGAAAATGCCGTTATTGCCGGTGTCGCGTTCGAGTTGCGACTTGGGATCACTGGGGCAACCATACACCGGCACTTTGAAGTGACTCACCACGGGCTGACTCGACCAGCCGACTTGCAAGTCGATGAGATCGTAAAAATTATTTTGCTCTAGGTAAGGAAGAATGCGTCCATGCACCGACCAGGAGGCGTTGCTGGAAATCGTCGGATTGATATACATGCTGGCCGGCAGTTTATTGAACGTCGAGTGATAGTTATGCAGGCCGAGCGCGATCTGCTTGAGATTGTTCTGACATGACATCCGTCGCGCCGCTTCTCGCGCCGCTTGCACGGCCGGCAGCAACATCGCAATCAATACGCCAATGATCGCAATCACCACCAAAAGCTCAACGAGCGTAAACCCCGATCGACGCAAGCGCATTTCCGACTTTCTAAGTTCGCGAAAAAGGTCTGTTGGCCCGGAGGCCCCACACCAATGGCAACTGCCGTGCCATAACCTTTCGAACTCAATTGAAATGCGGTGGCCAACCGCCGTCGAACGCAATTCGCACTGCAAAACAAGCGTAAAATGAAGCCGGCGGACAGCTAAGCGAGAACATGAACTTCATGTGGCGAAACCTGGCCTGTCGATTCGCGCGACAGGCCTGTCGATTTCAATATCGCAGTCGCCTAGAGCACCCAGCCCTTGCGATACTCCTTATGAATCAGCGCCTGCGCCTGTTCTGAGTTCTTCACCTTCAGATTCGCCGAATCCCATTCAATCGCTTCACCACTCTTATAGGCCACGGCGCCGAGGAGCACGGACTCAGTGAGTGCGCCTGAGTAGTCAAAGTTGCAGGTCGTCGTTCCGCCATTCTTGATTGCTTCGATCCATTCTTTGTGATGGCCGATCGAAGCGGGGATGCGTTCGCCCTTATATTCAAACGCCATCGGCTTGCCGCCTGCAATCAAATAATGCCTGCCGTAATCGGAAATCAGCATTCCTTTCTCACCAATAAAGAGCTGCCCGCTGCCGAACTCCGTTGGCTTGCCATCTTCGCGCAGTGGCAATGCCTTTTGCACCTCCGGTAGTATCGGCGGCATCTTTCCGCTGTCATACCACGTTAACTTCACCGGCGGATTTTCGCCGCGCTGGGGATATTCATATTTCACGATGCACCAAGCCGGCGGACAAACCGGATCATTCGCCGGCCCCTCTGCTGCGACCTTCACGGGATTTCGCAAGTCGAGCGCCCAGTGAACCAGGTCCATATAGTGGCAACCAAAATCACCCAGCGCTCCGGTTCCATAGTCCCAATAGTTCCGCCAAGTGAATGGATGCACGCCCTCGCTATAAGGCCGCTCCGGCGCGGGACCAAGAAACAGATCCCAATCGAGCTCCGGCGGACAAGGCGTTCCCGTCGTGAACTTGCCCCCTGTGTATCGCGCGTTCGCCCAGACATGCACGTCGGTGACTTTGCCAATCGCGCCTGCGCGAATCAACTCCACGACACGGCGATAATTCTCGCCTGCATGAATCTGCGTCCCCATCTGCGTGACGAGTTTGTTCTCCGCTGCAAGATTCGAAAGCGTCCGCGCCTCAAAAACGGTATGCGTCAAAGGCTTCTCGCAGTAGACATGCTTCTTCAGCCGCATCGCCATCGCCGCAGCAGGCGCATGGGAATGATCGGGCGTACCGACCATCACCGCATCGATCTTGCCCGCCACTTTATCGAGCATCACGCGATAGTCGCGAAACTTATTCTCGACCTTAAACCGCCCCACGGCTTCTCCGAGCTTTCGATCATCGACATCGGCCAGCGCTACGATATCTTCAGACGCCAACGCGTTAAGATTCTCTTTCGCCCGATTGAACGTCCCGACGCCAGCAATCCGAATCTTGTCGAGCGTCGTCCGGGAACGGCCTAGCACGGCGGTTTGCGAGAAGAATCCGCCTGCGACCGCACCTGCGGCAACAAGGGAGCTATTTAGTAATTGACGACGGGTCAGGCGAGGCCGGGTGAGACGAGACATCGAGTGGGGCTCCGAGGAGGGAGAGCGGTCAGGCGGGATGTAGACAACGTAATCACCCCGCCCGGCCACGGCAATCAAGGGTTGCCCTAGCGACGATAGACCGTTCGAGCGTCATAATCCGATTCCCCGGCATATGTCTTCTTGGTGGCATCGGTTATCAAATCGGAATTCCTTGACACTCATGACGATTTGCACTCGTCCATGAGCCGATGGAATCTCATTACGATCGCGCGATCAGGATGATCCACGACATAGACTTGCGCAGGAGGCCCTTCCAGAAATTCAACATTACACGACCCGCGAGGAATCGAGGCGGTGAATATCCTCCTGGCGTCCACCGAAGCCGTACCCTTCGCCAAAACCGGCGGGCTCGGCGACGTCGCGGGCGCACTCCCGAACGAACTGGCCCGACTGGGACATCAAGTCACCGTCGTAATGCCGGCGTTTCGCCAAATCTATCGCCCGGGTCGTGTCGTTGAGGGGATGGATGCCCATTTCGACGTCCCCGTCGGCGGCAAGATCATTCGCGGCCAGGTGCTCAAGAGCACTCTGCCGGGCGATCTGGTAACGGTCTATTTCATCGATCAACCGGCCTACTTTGATCGCGACAATCTCTATGGCGATGGCACGAAAGATTACCAAGACAACTGCGAGCGGTTCGTCTTCTTTTCTCGAGCCGTGCTGGAAGTCATTCGACTTCTTAGATTGCCGGTGGATGTGATTCACACGAACGATTGGCAGACGGGCCTGATCCCGGCCTATTTGGCGACCGAATATCGCGAGAGCGACGAACATAAGAGCATCGCCTCGGTACTAACGATTCATAACATGGCGTACCAAGGCCGCTTCTGGCATTGGGACATGCTGCTAACGGGCCTCGACTGGTCGCACTTCAATTGGCGCGAGCTCGAGTATTACGGCGACATCAACCTCCTCAAAGCGGGCATTGTGTACGCCGATGCGATCAACACCGTCAGCCCCAAATATGCCCAAGAAATTCAAACTGCTGAACATGGCTGCGGCCTCGAAGGTGTTCTAGGAAGTCGAGCGGGTCGACTTCGCGGCATCATCAACGGCATCGATGAAAACGACTGGAATCCAGCGACCGATCCGCATTTGGCGATGAACTATTCCGTCGACAATTGGCGTGAAGGCAAGCAGTCTTGCAAAGCAAGCTTGCAAAAAGAACTCCATCTCTCACCGCGACTCGATGCGCCGCTCGTCGGCATGGTCGGTCGTCTCGCGAGCCAAAAAGGTTGGGACTTGATCCTCGCGCTCATCGAGCGTTGGATCGACCAAACCGATATTCAATGGGCGATTCTTGGCTCGGGCGACCATTCCTATCAAACGCAGCTGCAAACACTCGCTGCAAAACATCCCGGCAAGATTGGCCTGAGAATGGAATTCTCCAATGCGATTGCCCACCGTATCGAAGCGGGCAGCGACCTCTTTTTGATGCCCAGTCGGTATGAACCCTGCGGTCTCAATCAGCTTTATAGCCTCAAATATGGCACGGTCCCCGTCGTTCACGCCACCGGCGGCCTCGCCGACACGATCGTCAATTTGACGCCAGAGACCCAGAATTCTCGCAGTGCAACCGGTTTTTCGTTCGACAATTATCATGTCGACGAACTGGCCAACACCCTCCAGCGCGCAATTCATCTCTTTCAGCACGATCAATCGACCTGGTCGCAACTTGTTGACACTGGCATGCGACAGGACTGGACCTGGAAACGCAGCGCCCAAGAGTATTTGACGCTCTATCAAGACGCCATGCGCTGGAAACATGGCTGGAACTAGCGCACAGCGACTACCGCAAAGATGGCACAAACGGCGCCATCCTCTATTGGGTCTCGTGATTTTAGACTCCGCTCGGCCAGGACAGAGCGCTTCCAGCTAGTTTGCAACGTAGTGTTTCTATGCGCCCTCGTTCCGCTCCGATCTTCGGGAGCCGCTCGCGCAAGGGAAAAACTGTGATCGCCGAAACGCCACGAGCCAATACGATGGAGCCTCCTGCAGGCCCCCGCTCGCCTGCCTGGCAGCCGCTGCAGCAGACGCTGGCGGAAGCTTGCGGCGGGCTTGCCGCTTTTCAAGAGCGCGTGGGCGGCGTTTTTGGCGACCTCGATCGGCTGCGAGATGATCTCGATCGCCGTGCGCATGATCTCGCGCGGCGCGAAAATGAACTCTCTCGCCGTGAAGCGGCGTTTAACGATCAGCGCAAAGAAATCGGCCGCCTCAGCCACCAAGTCGAACACCGCGAAGCCGAAACGGCGTCCGCCTGGGCCGAAGTGGAGAAACTCAAAGCCGAGCTGCATGTCGCCGACAAAGAGCGCAAAGAATGGCGCGCGCGATGGGAATCGAACGCCTCTGATCCCAGCGGCAACGCCGAATCGGTCAGGGAACTCGCCGAAACGAAACGCGAGCTCGCTGCCGTCAAAAAGCAAATCGAAGAACTTCAGCGGCAGCTCAAGGCGCTCGAAGGACATGAAGGTTCCAGCGAAGTCATCGCTGAATTGGAGCAAGACCGAGCCGATCTCGAAGCGGAACTCAGCCTCGTCCGCGACCGCGCCGAAGAGCTTTACAACAAGGTTCGCGAGCAGAAGGAAGAGCTACACGAACAGCGCGACGCTCTCATGGGCGAGCTCAAGCAGCTCCGCCGAGTTGTCGAGCGCCAGGCGGAACTTCTCGCCGACTCACGTGGCGGGCGCGGCGGCGACGGCGCTTCCCATGTCATCAAATCCGTCGAGCGCGATCCGGTGCTCGACTCGGTGACTTCACAGTTCGCCCGGCTCCACAAAGATGGCGCCACTCGCCGCAGTAAACCGCGACGCGAGCGCCCGACGTAGAGCCGATTTCCGAAATGGGCTGCTACTTCGCCGCTTCCTTCAGCTTGAAGCTGCGGGCGATTTCGGCATAAGCCGATACGTGGTCTTGAGCTTTGTCGGCGCCGCAAGCGCCCTTGAATAGGTAATAGTCTTCACCACTCATCAGCACGGCCCAGTATCCATAGCGAATGGCGCCGACCGCGTCGTTGCCTTGAGTAACGATTTCACGACCTTTTAGGCCGCCGACTTCGAATTCCGTGTTCGTCGTTAGCTTCCAATTCGCTTCGACAGAATCTTGTTTGATCCGGGCTTCTAGGAATTCCTTCGGGTCGGTCGAGACTTTTCCGCCGAACGACATTCCTACGATGAGCACAGGATCAGACGTGTTCTTGATCGGCACGATTTCATCTTTGGTGAACACGAGCGACTTCTGCGGGCCGCGGGTTGGCTTGAGTTTGCTGGAAGCAACACCGTACGGCAGGTCGGCGATCGGGTTGGGCTTCTCGCCTACAAAGGGCTTCGTCTTGAGCACGGCTTCTTTGATCGAGTTCATCATCGCGTCATCCGCAGTCAGTGGCAGGTTCGCGGTGATCATTTGTGAGCGAGCTCCGTCGCCGAAAATCAATATCCACTTCTTGAACTTCGCGGCGGACGAATCTTGGCTTGCTTTGATGAGGCAGCCCGATTGTCCGCCGATGCTCTGGTCGATGCGAGATTCGACTTTCACGCCATTGGCGAGTGTTGCGTTGGCTTGGAATGGCTTTGAGGCGTCCGCGAACGCGCCCATGACTTGCATCGCCATGATCGATGCGCCCGCTGACTTATTTTCAACTCCATCAAATCGCTTTGCCGCTTCGAAGCCTTCTGGCTTCACCAGGCTAACGCCAGCGAAAGGCAAGTCGACATATTGTTCCTGAGCGGCTGCGCCGGAGAGGAGCCAAGTTGAGCAAACAACCAAAGCGGTAAGGAGGGAAGCAAAGCGTCGAATCATGGTACTAATTCACGAAATCTGAAAAGGAGGAAAGCGGACCCATTCGGGCGTGAGCGGGAGGTAACTAGCTTAATTGCCCCATGGTATTTCGCTACTGACAAAAATGGCCCCATTTAGGGCGGTTTGCCGCAAGAAGTACCACGATTGCTAGCACGCTGGACTTGACGGCGGGCGCTGGATTTGGGAGACGATCACCCCGCACACTCCCAAACAGGGGATCGCTCAAGGATGAGCACTTCGCCTCCGCTATCAGGTTCCTGGAACCCACTCCCCAAAAGCGGCGCCACTGTGCCATTACCGCACGGCGCTTCCAGCGCGACGATTCCTCCTAAAAAGGAACCGCCGCAATCTGCATCCGCCGCTTCACTGGGTGGTGAGATCGACCCCGATCTCGTTCAGCAAACCAAGCTGCAAATCCGTTCGATCATTCAGGAAGTCGCGAATCTCTCGCAAACGGCAATCTCGCCGGAGGAGTATTTCGCGGGCTTCCTCAAACAAGTCGTCTCCGCCCTCGCCGCCGAAGGCGGCGCGATCTGGCTCAGTGGTGACGAAGGGAAGATTGAGCTTCGCTACCAGATTAATCTCCCACGCAAGCAATTAGTCGATGATAAGGCCGGCGCGCTCAAGCACAACCTGCTCCTCAAAAAGACCATCGCTGAAGGTCAGCCGACTTTGCTGCTGCCGCGCTCCGGCGCGATTGGCGAGGAAGATGCCGGAAATCCGACGGAGACGTTAATCCTTCTTGCGCCGCTCCGGCAGGGAGAGAATTGCCTTGGGCTCGTCGAGATCTTTCAGCGTGCTGGCGGCGGTCCGACGACGCAGCGCGGTTTTCTTCGATTCCTTGCGCAGATGGCGGATCTGGCTGGTGAGTACCTTCGCAATCGGCATTTGCGCTTGTTCCAGGAGAAGCAGAAACTTTGGGAGCAACTTGAGCAATTCCTTAGTCTGCTGCATCAAGGGCTTGATCCGAAGCGCGTTGCTTACACGTTGGCCAATGAAGGTCGTCGGCTGCTCGAATGCGATCGCATCAGTGTTTGCCTTGCTCAGGGAACGATTGCAAAACCCTCCGCAGTGAGTGGGCTCGACTCTTTTGATCGCCGGTCTCAGGAAATCGCCAAGCTGGGCAAACTCGCCACCGTGGTGATGCGTTCGCGCGATCCGCTTTGGCATGGTATCGATGGCGCGGCGTTGCCGCCGCAGATCGAAGGGCCGCTTCACGATTACGTCGATCAATCACAGGCGCGTCTCTTAGCGGTGATTCCCCTATTCCCGCCCAGCACGACCGAAGGGGAACGAGACCGCAAGCCGAAAAAGCCACTTGGCGTGATCGTTATCGAAAAACTGACGGACGCCGATCCGGCCTCGCTCAAGCAGCGGGTCGACATGCTGACCAAGCATGCCGCCGTCGCGCTCAATAACGCCAAATCGCACAACGACATCTTCTTGCTGCCGCTCTGGCAAGCTCTAGGAAGCTCGGCGGTGATGAAGCAGGCCAAAGTGCTGCCGAAGATTGCGATCGCGGGAATGGTGCTTGTGGCGGTGGCTGCCGCGCTTTGTTTGATTCCTGCGGATTTTGATTTGGCGACTCGGGGGAAGTTGCTTCCTTCTGAACGACAAGATGTTTTTGCTCGGCATAAGGGGACGGTTGTCGATTTGCTAGTGGATGACCGGGCAGTTGTGGTTGCCGATCAACCACTGGCGAAGATGGTCGATGCCGATCTGGATGCCGAGATTGAGCGGCTGATTGGTGAGGAATCGGCCGCGGATGAACGGCTGAAGGGAATCTCTTTTTCGCTTACGAAGAACGCGCGAATGCGGCCTGAGGAGCAGGAATCGCTGCTTCGAGATGAGGCGACTTTACAGCAGCAAATTAAGAGCACGCATGAGCAGATCATTCTCGCCCGTAAGAAGCAACGGGAATTGACCATTCGCAGTGAAATCGCGGGACAGGTGATGGATTGGAAGCTGAAGGAAAAGCTTTTTCGCCGGCCCGTTGAGCGCGGTCAGGTTTTGATGACGATCGCCAATCAGGAAGGGCCTTGGGAGCTTGAATTGCAGCTTCCCGAAAAGCGGGTTGGCAAGCTGAGTCAGGCGCTGGCGAATCGCGAAGAGGCGCTGACCGTCCAATTTACACTCAGCACGCATCCGGACCAGCAATTTTATGGTGAAGTCGTTCAGATCGATCCGATTGCGGAGGTGAGCGGCGAAGAGGGGAACACCGTTCGCGTTCGCGTTGCGATCAACAAGGATGAATTGCCGGAACTGCACTCCGATACGACTGTCACGGCCCAGATTCAGTGTGGCAAGCGCCCGTTGGGTTATGTGCTGTTCGTCGATGTCTTTGAAACAGTTTACGGCAAGTTCTTGCTTTGGTTCTAAGTGATGTAGTTCTGAACAATCTGACTGAAGCGAAGTACTCGGTCAACGGAAGATACTCTATGCGAAAATACTTATTTCTTTCGATGCCCGCTCTCGCGGCGCTGCTCGCTTGCGCCGCGGCTTGGAGACCGCTTCCGGCGCAGACAGCGCCTTCGAACACGGCGAAGACTGCTCAACGTAACGCCACCAAGACTGCACGGATTGCGGCGGAGAGTCAAAATACTGGCGATCCGCTGGAGCGAATTTCGGCGGTGGTGAAGGCGATTGATGATGTGCCGGTTCCGGCTCAAGAATCGGGGCCGGTTGCGCAAGTGCTTGCGAAGGAAGGCGCCGCGATCGAAGAGGGCCAGCTGCTGGTCGAGATGGATACGATCACGGCCAGGCTCGAGGTGGAAGCCGCAAAAGCGGCTCAAGAAGCTGCACTTGCCAAAGCGGATGACCCATCGGAAATCGAGTATGCTCAGGCTTCGGTTGATTTGGCGGTCGCCGAACTGGACTCGAAGCTGAGTCTCACCAAAGAACGAAAAGGCGTCATTCCCGAATCGGAAATTCGCAAGCTTCGTTTTGCAAAGACCAAGGCGGATAAAGGTCTTCAAGCTGCGATGACGGCCCGCGAAATTGCTCGCAAAAGCGCCCTCGTGGAGAACGCGAAAGTTTCGGTGGCGGAGCAGAAGCTCAAGCGATTGCAAATCCCTTCCCCGCTGCCGGGCGTGATCAGCAGCATGATTGCCCAGAAGGGCGCCTGGATTAATGCTGGCGATCCTGTCGCCCAGGTGACTCGAATGGATCGGCTGCGGGTTGACTTTCGCGTGGATACTCAGCAGTACAACCCGAGTGATCTGCTGGGGCGCAAGATGAGTATTGAGTTGACGCTGGCAAATGGGCAGGTCGCTGAGTTTCCCGGCAAGATCACGGTGGTGAGTCCGATTGCTCAAAAGTCGTCTTACTTTGCTCAATGCGAAATTGAGAATCGCCAGGAGAAGGGGCAATGGCTTCTTCGACCAGGTCTTAGCGTTGAGGCAAAGATGGCGGCGAAGTAATTCGATTTGCGATCGTGGCCCATCGTTCAATCCCCTTTCCCATAACAAATTCCACCCATGTCGATGACTTGGTCTGCGAGCGGTGATCGGCCTTTGCGGCTGAAGATGCGCCATGACTTGGTTACGAAGGCCCAGCAGTATCTGGGTCGGCGGTATTGGGTTGTCAAAGATCCGCTGAGGCTTCGTTATTACCGGTTTGAGGAGGAGGAGTTCTCGATTCTCCAATCGCTGGATGGCGAGAGTAGCCTTGAGCAAATTCGTCGCGGGTTTGAACGGCAGTTTGCTCCTCAGAAGCTGACAGCGACAGAGTTGCATCGCCTGGTGACGATGCTGCATCGGGCGGCGCTCTTGATCTCGGATCTGCCAGGACAGGGTGAACAGCTGCTCGAAAGGGCGAAGAAAGAAGCGAAAAAGAAATGGCTTTCGGCGGCGTCGCAGTTGCTGTCGTTTCGCTTTCGCGGCGTGAATCCCGATCGAACTCTGACCTTTATTGATGATCGTTTTGGTTGGCTCTTCACTTGGCCGGCGCTTTTTGCATCGCTCTGTCTGGCTTTGTCCGCGCTCGCTCTGGTTGCGGCCAATCTCGCGGAGATGCAGAGGCGGCTTCCTTCTTCGAGTGAGTTCTTTTCCGCACAAAACTGGTTGATTCTGGCGGTTTGCTTGGCGGTGACCAAGGTCTTTCATGAACTGGGTCACGGCTTGGCTTGTAAGCGATTTGGTGGTGAATGCCCCGAGATGGGGCTGATGTTCCTTTGCTTCACACCCTGTCTTTACTGCAACGTTTCTGACTCGTGGATGATTCCCAGCAAATGGAAACGGGCGGCGGTGGGGGCGGCGGGGATGTATATCGAACTCATTCTCGCCTCGCTGGCGGTGATGGTTTGGTGGTGGACTCATCCTGGGCTGATCAATCATTTGGCGCTGAATGTCGTGTTCGTTTGCTCGGTGAGTACGCTTCTGTTTAATGCCAATCCACTGATGCGGTATGACGGTTACTACATTCTTTCTGATTTGCTCGAGATTCCGAATCTGCGGCAGAAGGCGACGAGCTTGTTGCATCGCGGATTGTCGCAGACCTGTTTGGGAATTGAGTCGCCGCATGATCCGTTTTTGCCGCAGCGGCGGAAGCTGCTGTTTGCGGGCTACTCGGTGGCCTCGTCGGTTTATGGAATTGTTGTTTCGGTTTCGATTTTGCTCTTTTTGAACAAAGTGCTTGAACCATATGGGTTCAAGATTGTCGGGCAAATGATGCTGGTGCTCATGCTCGGCATGATGGTGATTGGGCCCAGTTGGAAGCTCGTCACTTTTCTGCGCGATCCTGTGCGGTGGGAGAAACTCAAGATGTCTCGACTGGCGATCACCTTGGCGGTTTCGGTTGCGGTGCTGGGGGGCATTCTTCTCATCCCGGTGCCGCATCGCGTTGTGTGTGGAGTGCGGATCGAGCCGAATAGTGCGAACCACTTGTTTGTGCGCGTCGCGGGAAATCTCGATGTGATCCATGTCGAGCCGGGTGTGGAGGTGAAGAAGGGAGACTCGATCGTTTCGCTGAGCAACATTGATTTGGAAGCGAAACTGGCCAAATTGCTGGCGGAGCAGGATCGGCTGATTTCGCGGCTTGATTCGTTGACGCATGGGGCGATTACCAACGAGCAATCTGCGCTTGAGTTGCCCGAGCTTGAAGAATCTCTGGCGGCGATTGAAGAGCGGATTGCTGGGCAGCGAGAGGAAATTGGAAGGCTGAAGATTAAGGCGCCATGTGATGGAATGGTGTTTGCGCCTGCCTCGGTGGCGCCGCCCCCGGATGAGAAGGAGAAGCTTCGCTCTTGGGCTGGGTCGCCGTTGGAGGCGAAAAACCTCGGGGCGTTTTGTGATGAGGGAGTGTTGATTTGCAAGGTGGGTGGGCCTTTGCAGTTTGAGGGACTGATTGCGGTGGAGGAGGATTCGCTGGAGTTTGTTCATGCGGGGCAGGCGGTCGATGTTTTTCTCGACGGACTGCCTGGTGGAAAACTGTCGACGCGGATCGAGCGGATTTCGCCGAGCGAGCAAAAGACGATGCCGAAGAGTCTTTCTGAGAAGCAGGGTGGTCAAGTTGAGACGATCACCGATGAGTTTGGTCGCGAGCGGCCTCGGCATACGCTCTATGAAGCGCAAGTGCTGCTTGATAACGGCGAGGGGCAGTTTGTGGCGGGGATGACGGGACATGCGAAGATCCATGCGGGATATCAGACGGTGGGGCGTCGGCTGTGGCGACTTGCTTGTCAGACTCTTCGATTTGAACTTTAGGCGCAGGGGCGGCCAGCGCCGGGTGTTTATTGCCGGGCTGGTCGCGGGGTTTTTGCCACAGATGGCACAGATGAATGCGGATGGGGCAATACGGTTGGTTAGGGTGGGGGTTGTGCCAAGGTGTTGGTGGCTTTTTCTTGTTCGTCTTCTTCTCTTCGTTTGCGGATGGCTTCAGTGTAGCCGGGGATGTCGGAGAAGTCGGGGGTGGGGGTTACTAGGACTG